>CAJCHQ010000639.1 GCA_903970295.1 Bryobacterales bacterium | reverse complement strand
TCAATTTCACTTGGCGAAGCAGTCTGCGTGGATTTGGCGGCCGTTGAAACAGGTTTGGCCATCCTTGTCGGCGCCACTTTTGCTACGGTCGGAGGAGCGGGAACGGCGACCGCTTGCTTGACTGGAACGGCAACTTTCGCTGGTGCCTTTTGCACAACCGGAGAGACTTTCTGTGGCACTGGGTGATCGTCAGATGCTTGCGGCCATGCAAAAGGGGCATTGGGAGAATTCTTTCTTTTCACCGGTGGTGGTGTTTGGGTCACAGGTGTGATCACTACCGGCGCTGGTTCGGGCACCGGTGGAGCGATTGGTTGCGGCGGAACGGCGAGTTTGTCGAGATGTCCTGTACCCGGAACGGACCAACGCGGACGATAGAGGACGCTGTCAGCTGGCGAGCCATCATTAGAGTCTGCTAACAAAATGCGCACTTCTGAGTTTGCCCCAAAGCAAGGCTGCAATATGCTCACACTTGCTGCGATTAGAGCGGTGGTCAGAGTTCTGAGCTGGTAATCGAATTTCATCTGAGAGTTTCCTGCCGTCCATTTCAACGACCGATATCCGCTGCCCATACATGGATGGATTGAAAGATATCTCCACTAGTTCGTTGAAGGCGACCTGACTATACTCCGAAAACGACTGTGTCGCCAGGTTGTAAATGATTGCTGGCGTTCTAATGAAAGCCTCAGTCCCGCAATAGCCTTCGATTCGAGCCATTCTTAGAAGTACTAAGTAGTTGAAGAGTTGAAAAGAAAAGTGAATACCGGTAAATATATCGATGCGGTTGACAAATAATTTTTCTGGGCGTGCCCTGAGCAACTGTTGTTTTTCGAACACCTGCGGTGTGGTGTCACTAGTGGTGCATTTAGTGCGATTTGTCTGATCTCAGCTACCGTTTTGTCGGTGACCGCGTGCTCATGCGATGCTCATTAAGCGCAGCTAAGCCTCTTTTCTGCTCAGTGTGCTCCGTAGCTCTCCTGGCAATCTGATAATTAATTTGGGAGAAAACGCAAAAATGTTGTTACTGCCGCGCCTACTTTGATTCTTTGCTGATTATGCTCTGCATCGTCTTAATTTGACGTGATACCAATGATCATGCACACTGTTGCGGAATGCTTCTGCCATGCGGGTCTTGATGAGTTCAAAATATCACCGACAGATCTCTTCCGCATCTACGAAAGTGGTGGCATGGCATCTCGGCTGTATATAGAAGGGCAAATTATGTCTGGCAAAACAATGACTCGTGCAAGCGAAAAGTTTGGCACTTACAAGCCCAGCGAAAGCGGTGAACAAAAAGCTCGCGCTGCGCAGAATAACAACATGCTGGCGAAATTCGGTGAAGAGAGCTATTTCAACGAGTTCCGGCGCGCCTTCGTCCACGATCAGAGCGGTTCGAAGCGCCCGCAGTTTTTCCTGCGACCAGATAATTTGGATGATCTTGCAAGCAAATCAAGAACGAATCAAGTGCGTAAGTTGCGCCGGCTGGAGAAGCGTCAACTCTGGTTACAAAATATCCTGATGGCGCTCACGGGATTTGTCTGCAATTTCCGTTTCTTCAATCCATTCAGATCCTACGCTGACCAAACTCGTTTCAAAGGTCGTACTAAACCGAAAGCCACCGAACCTGCTCGGCTTGTTCCACACGAAAAGCGGCGCAAGCGGCGCGCATCATAAGCGTACGTCTCCTCTCGAGTTCAGCTAAACTATTTGGCGTAGGTACTGTGAGGTGACGTTGCCAATGAACGGTCTCGTAAATTCTCTTTGCAAGCCGGCACTAATGGTTGCCCTGTTGCTTTCTGGTGTTTCGGGCGTCGAAGCGAAGGAGCACGAAGCGGTTGGTTCGAAGATTGTGATTAACGCTCCGGCTGAAGTCGTCTTCGAAGCGATCCGCAAACAGCGCAACTCTACCGAGCAACATCGCCATCTCGAATCTTTTGATGGTAAGAAAGCTGTAATCAAAGAGAATATGGAAAATGTGCCCATCTACGGGAAGGTCGATTGCACCTGGGAAGAAACCGAAGACCCTTACAAGCGCATCGATTACAAGCTCGTGAACTCGACGAAGTTCAAAGGTGGTTTTGGCAGTTGGGTGCTCACTCCCGGGCCGGATGCCAAGACGACGACGCTAGAATTCACATCGTATACGGACTCTGGTTTGATGGTCCCTTTTGCCGGCGTCTTAACCAAAAACGAGTCGATGAAGACGGCCAAGATCCGGCTCGAGCACATCAAACAAGTTTCCGAAGCAATGGAAAAAGAACATCCAGCTAAGGAAAATAAAGATAAAGCTGTCGAGAAGGACAGCGAGAAATCTAAGTAGTGAAATAGCGCTGGCTGATGTCTATACCCGAGCAAATCGATCCTTCCAGCTTGAATGATTACTTCGAGATTATGACGAAGGCAGTTTTTCAAGCTGGTGTCAGTTGGGCGATGGTCGACAAAAAGTGGCCGGCGTTCAGGCGAGCTTTCGTCGATTTCGATGCACAAAAGGTGGCCGCGTTTACCGAGTCAGATATTGACAGGCTTATGCAGGACGAAGGTATTTTGCGCAGTCAGAAGAAAATTGTTGGCACAATCAAAAATGCTCAAATGTTGCTTCAACTCGAAAAAGAACATGGAAGCTTCGCCGAATATTTGCGCTCTCTTTCGAGCTATGAAGAGTTGAGCAAAGACATGCGCAAACGGTTCAAGTATTTAGGTGAGCTGAGCGTTTACTATTTGCTTTTCCGAGTGAAACAGCCAGTGCCCGACTTCGAGCGATGGATAGCGACTATCGATGGGCACCATCCGAGAATGCGTGAGATGGTTGAATTAGCTAAGAAAAACAGCTAAAGAAAAATATTTAGAACCCTTGCTGAAAAAGCGGCATAAGCATTGCACTGTCTGGTCCGACGATCGAAGTTTGCGAATAGTTCGAAGAATACTGTCGCGTTTGGGGCACATAGACGTTTAGCCCTGGGCGATTGCCATAGCCCCCATAACCGCCGTATCCGCTATATCCACTGCCGTACCCGCCACCGTATCCACCACCATAACCGCCCAGACCATACCCACCCAGGCTGTAGCCCGAGTAGCCACCGAGGTATGAACCATAGCCGTATGGCGAAATTCCATATGGAGAAATCCCATACGGCGAAATTCCATATGGTGGAATTCCATAGCTGCCAATGCCGTAAGGACCTGTGCCTATGACAGCTGGTCGGGAGCCGTTCGGATAGTAACCGTAGGGCACATTTTGCGAACGAATGCCTGGTATTGTCCCTGGTGCTACGGGCAAAAACGCGGTGCCCTCGCCGGCTGGTCCGTATCCGTTGTAGATGGGCACAGGAGCTTCCTGGTATGCCTGAATACCGGTGTTATACTCCGGCTGCACTGGACCCGGTGTAGTTTGTCTGAGGGGAACTATGTTTCCCTCTTTGTCCACCTGCACACCGACGTTTGATAAATCGATCGGCACACGCCCTTTTTTCTTATGTTGATCGTCTGGAGTAACTTCTTCCATGAAGGTGCCACTCGTACCTTCGATCCGCTCTCTTGGCGGACCACTGTCGCCCTGGTTGAAAACCCGCGGTGTCGAATTCTCGTTTTGAGATGTACGTCTCCTCGGTGGAGGCGATTCCTCTTGCATAAAAGTATCGCCATTGGCACCGGTGATCTGTTGGGACTGAGTTGCCCCGCCCTGAGCCAATACCGTTTCGCTGTTGGTCAAGACTGCGATCAAGGGCATCGCCGCTGCCAAAATATGAACGAACTTCGAGGCTTTCATCTTGTGCACCTTTGATCGTAAAAACCGCAAATACCGCAAAGACCGCAAATATCGCAAAGACCGCTGCGGCCTCACGGTATCAACTTCTCTAATATGCCAGACGTTGGGTTCAGGGCTTCTCCCTTCAATGCTGCCGGGCTGCCTTCATCCTTTTTCGTTTTGACGCTTTGTTCTTCTGCGGATTTACCGCTCTCAGGTGGTGTGGCGATAGCAGTATTGTCCGGAGTTGTGCTATTGGGGTTAGGAGTATCCGCTGTGACACCATTTGTGCTACCACTTGCTGTTTTATTCGCCTTGTCTGCGACTTCTTTGCTTGGAGATTGTGCGGTCACCGGAACTGGATGCAACACACCTTTGAATTTATCTTGCAGCGCCTTGTACCAGGGGCTATGCAATTCCGGGTGTTTGATCCGCTCGACGGCCGCTAGAATTCGGTCGTAGACCGGCTTTGGCAGAACCGTTTGCACGGTTTTTGTCAGCCCTAACTTCTTTGCAGTCACGGTCGCTACTGGCTTGCCGTCGTTGCCGCTGGGGTCGATCGATGAGGCAGTCAACGATACCCACATGTGAGAGCGAATTTTCAGCCCTTTGATGTTACTCAAGGTGATTATGCCGTCTTTATCTTCATGGATGTCGAAGGACACCGTTTTGTCCAAATTGATGCGGTCGACGTCTGCACTGGTTATGTGCTTGGTGAATTTGTCGGCAAACTGTATTTGAATGCGACTGTTGCCATCGTGGGTTTTCAGAATCTCAATTTTATTCAGTCCGGATTGCTTGAATAACGACTCCATTACCTTGCCGAACTGTTCGAGGTTGACCGAGCGATAAGTCTTAGCCAATTCGAGCAAATCTCTTATCGCTTCGGGATCTTCGTCACCGAGTTCCTTATTGATCTTCATCGCGCGCTGCAAGTGCGTCTCGCCTTCACGGTATTTGTGAAGTGAGATATCTGCTTCAGCCAATTTTTTCAAGCTCAGAGCAAGATTTTTGTCGCCGACTTCTGTGCGTGTTGCTTCGCGAACCGCTTTACTCCAGAGTCTCTCCGCTTTCCTGAATTGGTGAGCATCGTAAGCCACCTGACCGTCTTGCTGCAGAGACTGCCAGCGGTCGATTTCCGCTTTGACCGGCTGACTGCTTGTCAGTAGGACCAGAGCTGAGGTTACTAGGAAGGTCGACTGGGAGGACATCTTTGACCAAGAGAGGTTGGGTTCGAGCTCTATGCTCTTCAAAAACATTTTACCGTTAAAGCTTTGCTAGTAGGGCTTTTATCAGATTTGCCTTATCTCTAAATCGTGCCAGAGGGCCAAAACGGTAGCTCTTTTCGCCATTCCGGCGCTGAAGTCCGCCAAAATACGATATTATTAAGAGACTGATTTCGAGTAATTTATGTCCAGCGGTTCCACCCGAGACTACATACTCCTGTACGTAAACGGTAAGGAATATCGCGTTCGTGGTGAGAATGCATTCTTGCCCCTTACCGATTATCTTCGCTATGAACTCGCCGCCTGCGGTACAAAAGTGGTTTGCGCCGAAGGCGACTGCGGTGCTTGCAGTGTGCTTCTCGGCAAGGCGAGTGGGAATGAGCTCAAGTACAAAACTGTAAATGGTTGCATTCAGTACATGTTTCAGCTCGATTGCGCCCACATAATAACTGTGGAAGGGCTGGCGGAGAATGGTGTGCTCAATCCGATCCAGCAAGCCATGGTCGAATGCCACGGCGCTCAGTGTGGCTATTGCACGCCTGGTTTTGTAGTTGCACTTTCGGGACTGTTGGAAAATTGCAATAAGATTTCTCGTGAGAACGTCAAAGAAACCCTGACTGGAAATCTTTGCCGATGCACAGGTTACGAGTCGATCCTTAAAGCCGGTCTCTCTGCTCAATCAGAAGCGTTCGTCTCCTTTAATAAAAAATTCCCGCCCGAGCCAATGCTTGCCGCTTTCAAGAAACATGACGGCGAAGCCGTGCGCATCGAAACCAAGCACTCTACGGTATTCATTCCTCTCGACGTTGCCAGTGCTGTTGAATTCAAGCGCAATCACGAAGGCACTGCCGTGATCTCGGGTGGCACCGATATCGGTGTCACCATGAACAAGCGAGGGCTGCAATCGACTCATTTGATGTGTATAACAAATCTGCGTGGACTGAATGAGCTGAAAATTGTAGATAGCCAACTCGTCGTTGGTGGCAGAGTACGCCTACGTGAATTAGAAAAATTCGTCCAGGAATTGATCCCTGAGTTTTACAAAATTCTTTGGGTGTTCGGATCCCAGCAAATCCGCGAAGCTGGAACGTTAGCGGGAAATATTGCCAATGGCTCGCCGATTGCTGATTCATTGCCATTTCTCTTCGTCATGGACGCCGATGTCGAAGTCACTGGTGTTCACGGTCCGCGCAGAATTCCGATTAACTCGCTCTATACCGGCTATCGCAAGCTGGACATGGCCGGTGACGAATTGATCACCCGCATATTTATTCCGCTGCCAAAGAAAAACGAATTGCTCAAGCTCTATAAGGTTTCTCGACGCCAGCACCTGGATATATCGGCTTTCGCGGCGGCGATTCGGATCGGCACTGGTGCTGGCGATACCGTCACCGACGCAAACGCAAATTTAGCGAAGAAAAATAGCGGTATTCCTAATCTCATTTCGTATGCTCAAATTGCATATGGCGGGGTCGGGTCGACTGTTATGCGCCTGAAAGAGACCGAGTCTTTTCTCAGGGGTAAGGAATTCAGCTACGACACTTTTCGACAAGCTGGACTTTTGGCCAAGAATGAAATTACTCCCATTTCGGATGTTAGAGGGGCAAAAGATTTTCGCTTGCAACTGGCCGAAAATATTCTTCTCAAGTTTTTCCATGAAACTGCAGGCGAGAGGGAGATGGCATGTCTGCCTTAGGTCGCGATATTCCGCATGATTCGGCGCGCGGCCATGTGTCGGGCGAATCTATCTACATTGATGACATGCCGCTGCAGCGCAACGAATTAGTAGTTGATTTTTACGGCAGTCCGGTCGCCCATGGCAAAATTATTTCGATAGATTTAGAGGCCGCCCGCAAAATCGAAGGCGTCGTCGGGCTTTACACGTATCGTGATCTTGATGGCATAAATAAATTTGGACCGATTATCCAGGACGAAGTGTTGCTCTGCGAAGACCATAGTTCATTTATCGGCGAGCCGATTGTCGTAATCGCTGCTGAAAATCGGGCTGCAATCAAAGCCGCTAAGCAAGCGATTAAGTTAGAGATTGAAGAATTGCCACCGATTTTGACGATTGATGCGGCCAAGAAAGCGAACGCGTACATCGATCGCGAATACGTGATCAAGCGTGGAGACTGCGAGGCGGCTTTCAAAGACCCGCCGCACATCATTGAAGGCACTTTCGTCATGGGCGGGCAAGAGCACTTCTATTTGGAGTCACAGGCTGCTTTAGTTTTTCCTGGTGAATTCAAACAGCTAACTGTGCATTCGAGCACTCAGAACCCTTCCGAAGTTCAACAAGTAATTGCCAGATTATTGGGGCTGCAGCAAAATCAGGTTGTGGTCATCACTAAGCGTATGGGTGGGGGCTTCGGTGGTAAAGAATGCCAGGCGACGCATCCAGCGGCTATGGCCTCTTTAGTCGCGTTAAAAACTAAGCGACCGGCGCGCATTATTTACACAAAAGATGACGATATGAAATTCACTGGCAAGCGGCATCCGTTCCAGAACGATTACAAAGTCGCTTTTAAAGACAACGGATTGATTCTCGGCTTGTGGGCTAATCTCTACGCCGACGGCGGCTCTGCCAATGACCTTTCGACTGCAGTTTTGGGACGGGCCCTCACTCATATTGACAGTGCCTACTACATCCCGCACGTCGAAATTCATGGTTTCATTTGCCGCACCAACTATCCTCCGACCACAGCTTTTCGAGGTTTCGGCGGGCCGCAGGGTGCTGTGACGATGGAAAACATTATCGAAGAAGTCGCTTCTTACCTGGGTAAAGATGCTCTCGAAATTCGCCAACTCAATTGCTACGGCATTGAAGAACGCAACGTTACTCATTATGGACAGGCGATCAAGAACAATACTTTGCCGCGTCTTTTCCGAGAACTGGCCGATTCGTCCGAATATGCAGAAAGATTGGCCGCGGTCAAAGATTTCAATTCTAAGTCGCTGACGCATTTGAAGGGAATCTCTTTGACGCCGGTAAAATTTGGAATCTCGTTTACGAACAAATCTATGAATCAGGCTAATGCTCTAGTCAATATCTACATGGACGGAACCGTGCAGGTTTCCACCGGTGCGACAGAAATGGGACAGGGAGTAAATACAAACATTCAGCAGTTGGTGGCAGACGAATTTTCAATTCAGCCTGAGCATGTGATCGTAATGCCGACATCGACGGAAAAGAACAATAACACTTCGC
>CAJCHQ010000638.1 GCA_903970295.1 Bryobacterales bacterium | reverse complement strand
AAACGAGTCTCGTCGAGCCAGATTTTGAGCGCATCGAGTTTGGGCTTTGCGAGTCGCTGTCGAAGATCTTTGCGTTCATCTTCGGGCAGCGTTGCTGCCAGGCGCTCAATGTCGAAGAGACTTTTTATTACGCCCATGGGAAATTCTGCCGCGACCGGATCGGCGGTCCAGGCGTCCTCGAAATAGCAATGAACATGCGCCCAGCAATTTGCCGAAGTGGCACCATTCTTGATGATTTCATTGAACTTGTTTGTGCCATCTGTTTGGACGATCCCCTTGTATCCGTTGAGAATTCGTTCAGGGTAGATCGAGTGCTCGGTATCGGAGTAGTCGTAGCAAACGTACGGGTGCTGAGCATCACCGCGGTAAACCCAAATGTATCCCTTATGGGCTTTACCGAGTCCTTTTTTGATCACCGGCAGAGTGGTGGCATCAGATTGTATGACGCGGCTCTTCAGAATGAGTGTAGACATTCTTTTGACGATGACTCGAAGAAGATCTGCAATTTCTTTCAGCCATCGGCACATGGAGGACCGGACGATGGGAATGCTCATGGCTCTGAAAACCTGCTCCTGGCGATAGAGCGGCAAATGAAGCCAGAACTTGTCGGTGGCAATTTTTGCAAGCAATCCTGGACCAGGCAGACCTTTATCGATCGGTTGATATGGTTTTTGAGCCGTCGTCATTTGACCACCGCATTTTTTGCAGGCGTACTTGAACATGACGTGTCTGATGTACTCAAAGAGGCTTTGAACGAATTCGATTTGGTGGGATACAGCGAAACCCACGATTTCCCGGGGGTGGCCACAGTCAAGGCAGGGAATGTCGGCAGAATCTATTCGATGCTCCTGGTTGCGGGTACTCATTGCGCCTCCGGGCGAAGAGCGGCCGCCACCAGACTTTGGTTGAGGGACTGCATTCATTCGCTGCTGCTCTGCTTCGAGTTCACTGCTGGTCTGATTATGGATTTCTTTTCCAGTTCCTGTGAGAAGTGCCGCGTCGACTTTTGCGGACTTCTTCGCAAAAGCTGCTCGATTGCGGCGGCTAAGCTGCTTTTCGAGCTCGGCGATTCGCGAGAAAAGCTCTTTGATCAATGCATGGCAGTCATCGACGTTATTTGGAAGATCGCCAGGAGTGTCTTTGAGAGGTGTTTTGGGCATGTGGCAATACCAAGTGTAGTCTTAGTATTTTAGCGTATGATACCGCCCGCGATACCAGCTTGCTAGAGTAAAGAATCTATCATTTCGAACTTAGTCCGAGCGTCTTTTATCGTGCATTATGTTTCTCTCCGACCACCAAGCTTCGTCGAGAATGACCTACAGGAACGGTCAAGAGGAGAGGGCTGGCTGAATGGCGCAAGGAAAATGTGCTTCGCAACCACCGGTATACACCACCTGTGGTAGCGGAATTTGCCCAACGAAAGCCAAGAGGTGAAATATCGAAAGCGCTACCGGTGGTGTTTCAATTTTGTACTTGCCGACACCAATTATTTCACCAGCGAGCCGACAGAGGCCTCTGGTGCGAGTGGTGGCGCCTGAGATGAGGTGTTTGCAACCGGAGACCGGTAACGGGTTCTACGTCGAATGCTGCTCAAGTCTATACCCTGCAGAATGAGTCCAAGCATGGCAGAGTCGATCTCGATACCGGCACTAGAAAAATTCCTCAGATCGGGGAATTGAAAAGTTCCTTTCTGAAGCACCTTGTACCACATTGCGAAGCCGTCAGTGTCCCAGTAGACGACCTTAATGCGATCGGCGCGCTTATTCTTGAATACGAAGAGCCCGCCGGAAAGCGGGTCTAGATGCATGGCAGCCCGAATTGTGCCACAAAGAGCATCAAAACTTTTTCGCATGTCAGTGTCTTCTGTGCAGAGAAAAATCCGTGTGTTGCCACCAACTATCACTCGAAGAACTCCTTGCAGGCGGAGAAAAGAGCGCGCAGCGTTTCGATATCTGCACCGGCAAAAACTGATACCAGATTGCAAGCGAAGCGCACTTGCGCGACAACTTGGTGCTGGTTCGCGTCGATCTGTTGGAGACTGTAAAATAATTTGTGTAAATGGTCAGGGCCGAACAACCCACTAGAGAGGAGTTCTGACCGATATGCCACGAATAAAGAAAGATACCATATGCGATACTAACCTGTTGGACCAACTGATAAAGGAGGCATATACAAAAGGTGATCCCAAGGAGACAATTCTTGGTGAAAATGGATTGCTTCGGCAGTTAACGAAGGCAGTAGTCGAGCGTTGCTTAAATGGAGAGCTGCAAGATCATCTGGGATATAGCAACGGTGAAAGAGCGCCAATCGGCAGCGAGAACCGTCGAAATGGGCACAGCAAAAAAACTGTCACCAACGAACATGGCAACGAAATCACCCTGGATGTGCCCCGCGATAGGTTCGGAGACTTTGCTCCACAATTAGTTCAAAAGCATCAAACCCGGCTGGAGGGATTTGATGAGAAGGTCATCGCCATGTACGCGCGAGGCATGACAACCAGGGATATCCAGGCCCATTTGAAGGAGCTGTACGCTACAGACGTTTCTCCTCAACTAATCTCGAACATCACCGATAGAGTTCAGGAGGACGTTAAAGCCTGGCAATCAAGACCGCTGGATAGCGTGTACCCGATCGTATGGTTCGATGCCCTGGTGGTAAAAGTTAGAGAGAATCAGCGAGTAATAAATAAGTCGGTGTATTTAGCCCTGGCTGTAAACACAGATGGACAGAAGGATTTGCTTGGAATCTGGATATCCGAAAATGAGGGAGCGAAATTTTGGCTAGGTGTCTTCACTGAATTAAAAAACCGTGGCGTGCAAGACATTTTAGTTGCCTGTATTGACGGGCTAACGGGTATGAGTGATGCCATTCAGAGCGCCTTTCCCAAAACTTGGACACAGCGATGCATTGTTCATATGGTACGCAATTCATTGAAATATGTCTCATGGAAAGATTACAAAGCAGTAACAGCAGATTTGAAGTGCATCTATCGCTCAGCCACCGAACAAGAAGCCCTGGCAGCTCTGGAGTCATTCGCAAAAAAATGGGATAAACAATACCCATTGATCAGCAAGTCGTGGAAAGCTCACTGGGCTCAAATAATCCCGATGTTCGCCTTCCCTCCCGAGATTCGCAAGGTCATGTACACCACGAATGCAATCGAGTCAGTGAACATGACACTGCGAAAAGTAAGTCGTAATCACCGAATATTTCCAAACGACGAAGCTGTCCACAAAGTGATGTTTCTAGCGATTCAAAATATATCGAAGAAATGGACGATGCCGATTCACAACTGGCGTTCGGCTCTGACGCACTTCGCCATAGAATTCGAAGGGAGGATTGCCATCTAATATCCCGTGGGCTTGCACCGCCCACGGCTGCCGGCACACCAGTCAGCAGCTTGCGCTGCTGCCAGACTGTGCCGGCTAAATAAAAACACAACATGCGAATTACAACAGACATCCGGAAATTCTTTGAGTCCAAAATCATTTACACAAAACTATTGACACTTCCCGCTCGTTCTTCCCTGCCGAAGCTGTTTTACGTTCCAAATTTCTTTTCTATGTTATCGACCCGGTGTTCCAGGTTATATATTCTGCCTGCGTGATCTTCGATCAACTGCTTGTCGATTTCTTGAAGGTAGATTCCAATGCCGTCTAGTTTTCTATTCATTTCGCCCCTGAACTCACGAACTTCAGTTGTTAGCGAATCTAAGCGTCCGTCTATTCGCTGGACGGCTGTCTCGAGCTTTTCGTTCGTCTCGTCTAATCTTTCGTTCGCCTTGTCTAGTCTTTCGTTCGCCTTGTCTAGTCTTTCGTTCG
>CAJCHQ010000637.1 GCA_903970295.1 Bryobacterales bacterium | reverse complement strand
CTATTTATAACGACACTATGAGAGCTCCGGGGCGGACAACCGAAGTTCCTTTCGGTCAGTCAGCCCTGCTTACGATCACTCGTAAGATCGGAGAGCCAGTCTGTACTTTTACGTTGACCACCTGGTGCGGTTTGCAGGGCTCAGAAGAATGGACGCATGATTCCAACGACCCGCGCTGGATCGCCCAGCAAATTGCCGAGTTTTTTCCCAAATATCAGCATTATCGTCGCGAGGCTCAGAGCTGAGCGTCTTACTGCCGCGTGTCTTACTGCTGCGTGTCTTATTGCTGCGTGTCTTACTGCTGCGTGTCTTATTGCTGCGCGGATTTCTCGGCCTGCAAACGCAACTGTTTGATCGAATCGTTGGTCTGCTGCTGCAGTTCGTCATCATTAAACAGTTTGTAGGAGCTGCCCTTGATCAACAAGTCTTTCCATTGCAGGTCATGACCGTGTTTATAGGTGCCTCGACCGGCCATGATTTTGTCGTAGCTGTTGGTCTCGCGCAAGTGTTGCACTTTCTGTGACAAAGTCAGTCCTGAACACCAGGTCGGATCCAAGGTTTGCGCATCCTGAACGAGTTTAATCCAGGTATCGCCGTCGACGGCTTTATGTTCGCCTCTTTGTCTGACCTGAGTTGCGATATCTCGCTCTTGATCTCGTTCTGATCGTTCAGCGGCTAATGTGCTTTGTCTGGACGTTTCGAGCTGCGCATTCGTCACCACAGCGTCCGGAGCCGGCGGTGCCGCATCGATCTTAGCAGCCTTGGCGGCTAGGCCCTGTTGGAATGCTTCTCTAGATTGGGCTTCGCTATCCATTATTTCTGCCGTCGCGCCTTGCTTTGTCAAATACTTGGTGATCGATTTATCGGTGATGCCTCGAGCTGTAATCGGGTCGTCGTTAGAGTCGTGTCCGATTACTACTGTCTGCGACATGGCTTTGAATTTTTCACGCACATGTGTCAGTGCGGCGCGTTGCTGATCGTCAGTACTGCTGGCGATGGCTTGATCGAGATCGTCTTTAGTGAAATATCTTTCTTTACCGTCTTCGCTAGGGCGCGTGGCCAAAGCATTGAAGGTCGGAGTGCCTGGTCCGACTGCGGTCAAGACCAGCTCGCTCTTATTATGTTCGTCTTCATTATCAGCGAACTTGCCTAAACGCTTGTCGTCAATGCCGTCCTTCTTGCCGAAGAACAAAAATTGGTGTTCGCGTTTCGCATCTTCGATGCTGCCGCGGTCTTCCAACAAATCTTGGGCGACACGCGCCTGGACGAAGCGATTAGCACCATTGAGCAGATCGATTTTACCGAGCAGATCCGGGTCTTTTATATGTTCCTGGCTGCTGAAAATGTCATGGACTGCCGGCAACTGCCCGACAACGCTTTCTACCTGCGCTCTTTTGCCGTCGGCGCCGATTTGACCGTTCACGTCTTGCATGAACCCCTGAGCGCCGGGATTGTTTTTAAGGTGACCGTTAATCTGATCCATAATCACTTGGATGTGAGCGCCATCGGCATGCTCCAGGCTCTGGGCGGCGGCGTTGACATCCGTCTGATACTTGCCCGTCCACTGGATTTGCGGCGAATTGCCATCGATACTCATACGAAATTCTCCCAGATAATTTCTCCTAGCACTCACATATTCCTGCAATTTGCTAATGTTTGGAATGGTGGAATTCCCATAGCCTTGACTGAGCCGGACGAAAGCTATAACACGCAGGCACCCAAGCGATGGAATGCCCCGACGATGCTATGGCAGGCACGGACGAAAGCTATGCAATGCCCCGACGAAAGCTATGGCATATCCTTGAGCGGAGCCTGCCCGTGAGCGGTTTGGAACTCCCTGTATTCCCGCTCGTACTGAGCTTTAACTTCAGGCGGGCTGTAAGCGCAAGCCAACCGAAGAGCTTCTAGCCAAACTTTTTCAGCTTTGTCTGGATTTTTCGAGAGGTCATAGCAATGTGCCAACTTTGCGTTCATGTCGGCCACCCAGCGACCATCGTATTTTTCATTCCACTGATAATGCACTGCCTTATCGAATTCGTGGATGGCTGATGGGTAGTTCCTCGCATCGTAGTAAAGATCGCCTTCATGGCTGCAGTTGAGCGCAATCTGGCGACTGGCTTCCTCGGGTAAGGAATTTGTCGCTAACTTTTCCGCTTCCCTGTAGAGTTTGAAAGCCGGTTGCGGATCCTGATTCGCGCAATAGGCATTTGCCGTCTCCGAAATTGCGTTGATAAGCGACACAGCAGATACATTTGCTTTGCTTCTAGTCAAAGCCAAGATTGCCAGTCTCATCTGCAGTCGCTCCTGAGGCATTTGCAAGGCGCCATAATTTTCCGCGGACAAATTCAGTGTTTGCAGCAGGTCGTCTGTTCTTGCCGGCAACAGACGTTTCTGGGCGCTTCCCAGATGAACCAAAAACTCTGCTGCTTTGAGCCGGGCACCGCGGTCTTTGCACTCGTCCGAGTTCGGCTGCAGCAGCTTTTTCAAATATGTCGGACCGATCGCCAGGACAGCCTCATCGTCATTGGCTTGCATTGCTTGTGAAACTGCTGCTTCATAGTTTTGCCAAGAATCAGTAGTTTCAGCCATTTGCACCGCTTGCATAATTGTTGAATGCCGGATGACCGTGTATCCATAGATGGAAAAAATAAGCGCACCCACCACCGTCACCGAAACTACTAAGAACTTAGCCAGGTCAGACGGCCGAGGTTTGCTGGCAAAATTCGACACTGAATTTGTCTCAGCATAAGCAAACAAATTCCTGTGCAATTCATCTGCACCGGCGAACCGTTCGTCTGGGTTTTTATTCAGGCACTTGAGGGTGATAGACTCGAGTGCCAACGGAATTTCTAAGTCCGGCCGCGTTTGCGCAAATGTTTTTGTTGGTTCCTGGCAATGCAATGTCATTGTGCTGATCAAGTTCGCTCCCACATGCGGTGGTGTTCCCAGCAGTGCTTCAAACATCATGCAACCAATGGAATAAATATCCGCAGCGGCGGTCAACTCTTCACCATTGCATTGCTCGGGGCTCATATAGAGCGGCGTGCCGAAAACTTCACCGGTTTTGGTCAAGCTTTGTTCCATCTGGTTAGCTTGCTTGGCAATGCCGAAGTCCAGAATTTTAACTATGTTCGCCCGCTTCTTTGTCTGCGTGAGCATGATGTTGCCAGGTTTGAGGTCGCGATGGACTATGCCCTTTTCGTGCGCCTCGCTGAGCGCATCGCTTATTTGCAAAAATATGTCGACGACTTCTTCTGGTGGCAGTTGTCCCAGTCTTTTGATTCTGGCGCTGAGATTTTCACCGTCGATATACTCCATCGCTAGATATAGTTCGCCCGAGTCATTTTCACCGAAATCATAAATCGCGGCCGTGTTCGGATGATTGATTGCCGACGCAACTCTAGCTTCTTGATGAAATCGCAACCGCGCCGTTTCATCAAGAATATTTCTATGCAGCATTTTTACAGCAACAACCCGTCCTGTTGCTAATTGCCGCGCTTTGTAGACTTGACCGACACCACCTTCACCCAGCAATTCAAGAATTTTGTAACGCCCTTCGATAATCGACCCAACCTGAGTCCCTGATTGTCCCCCCGAGAACATATATTCGGCCGGCGGCATATTCAGATTGACCGTGGTGTCTTCTGCCAGCAAGCGCTGTTTCGCTTCGAGCTTTTCTTTTTCGTCGTGGTTTTTCATCGGCTCGTATCGGCACAATCACCAGCCTCTGGAAATGTACCCGATTT
>CAJCHQ010000636.1 GCA_903970295.1 Bryobacterales bacterium | reverse complement strand
TGAAACATTACTGGACGACCCACTAACAAATCACGAAATGGAGCGGCTCTGCGAACAGCTCATGGAACTGAGCACGCAACATGCCGATCGGCAAAAGCTGGAACGTGCCGGACGTAAGGATGCAGCCGCGTCAACCGTCGACGAGTCAGCGCGCAAAGCATCTTCCACTAAATCAACAAAATTATCGAAAGCGTCGGTCTCTCTCGATGTATCATCGACGAATAAGGTGACGCACAGAACTACGGTCGAACAAACAGCGGAGCCGCCAACTGACGTCAGTCAGTTCCAATTTCAGATCGACAGACCGCGCGGCTACCAAGTAGCAATCTGTCACGCTGATGAAGATCTGATTGAGATTGTGCAGCCGCTGGCTAAAGCTCTTAATGCGCGCGGGATCAAAACGATCTTCGAAAAATTCGGTTTGCAGCCCGAGAAAGAGATTCGCCGCGTAATGTCGCAAGCAGCCGAGACTTCATTGATAAACATAGTCGTGCTCAGCCCCGCCCTGTTAAGCAATAACTGGGCGGCCAAACAGCTGGAATGGCTCTACACAAGAACCTTGAGTGGAAAGAATGTGATTCTACCGGTGGTGCACGGTCTCGAACGAAAAGATGTGCCAGGGTTGATGCATAATCTGGACTGGCACAAAATGCCTGACACATATTTGGAATATCTGCTCGATCTCGCAGAAAGAACTACAGCTGAAGGCATTCAACCCTTAGCTGAACGAGTTGCTGACGACGTCATGCAGTGGTTCAGTTGAGCCTGTAGTCACGACGGGGCTGCAAGTTGTATGATAGCGATTAAGTCAGCTGGACTTGTCGCTTGCTGTCTGAAGTGCCGCTCGTCATGCCACTAAACGAAATTTTCCAAGAAATGAACAAAACTGAAATTGGCTTTTTGACTGGACATAAACACGTATCGTTTTCAGCTAAATTGCGTACAGGGGCAATTGCCCTGTCACTAATTCTTCCCACCAGTGCCTGGGCTGAAGAGTCGACGCCGACGAAAACTCTGAGCGGCACACTGGAAGGCCAGGCAACTGTTCTGAAAGACGAGGCGGCGAAACTCGATCAGAGCATGCGCAGTTTCAGCCTGCATGCCGATACTTACAATCAAAGCAAGATTCATCGTCTAGTTGCGGAGCATCAAAGTTCGGCAAAAACATTGCGAGCGAGAGCGCACTCGACCCCACTTTCATCTAAAATTTCGGCGCAAAAACTGAAAGCTTCAGCCCCCTCGAACCCAGCCTCTAAGCTTGTCGAACAAACACCCAAGATGACTTCAGCACAGCTGCAAGCGCGAATCGATACAGTCCACAAACTGCATGAAGAGTTTGAAGCGCACGTCACGCAGCTGAAAGGACTGGTCGATCAATATCACAATTTTTACGATCTGTATGCCGCTCATTACGATCAATTCAAAGGGCAACTACAAAACTACAAATTGGAATCGCAGCGAGCCGAGCTCGATTTATCTACGCCAAAATTCAACCTGGGCGCCACTAAACAAGCTGCAAACCTGGCTGGAGCAGAGCATCAGCTGGCGAATGTACTGAAAAAAATGGTCACACTCGAGGAAGAAAGTCCGCACCTGGCAGAAACTTATCTCTGCCCGGCCTACGATGATCTGCAGCAAGAATTCGTGGTGGCACTAGCGGGACTGACGGCATCGATTCAAGCGTTTCCGGCCGATCAAGTAAAAGTCGTTGCCCAGACCGAATTGCAGCAAGTTGAAGTTTTGAAGCGAGAGATGGAAGATGCCGATCGCCTTCACGAAGAGCAACTGCGTCTGCAAACAGAATACGTGAACATTCAAAAAAACTACGCTCTGATTTATGCAAAACACGCTCAATTAGCCAAGGAAGCGTCTTCCGACGATAAACGTGTTGAAACAGTTGAAACAATGATCGACAAGATGCCTGCAGGTTTGTCCATAGATGCCACGAAGCTCAACGATCAAAAGACAGACACGGCGCCCACAGCGGAATCGTCCAGCCCAACATCCAAAATTCAAGATCGGCAGACACAATCTGCACCGGATCAGCCAGCACCGTCTCGGCCATGAAATGCGCCGAATCTACTTCAATCAAAACAACATGCTGCTTAGTCGGTGGCGGTCCGGCGGTCACAATCACTGATTTGGCTCTTATCCTTGAAATCCATTATTTATCGAAGTAGGGATTTTTCAAGATCGGCGGCAACTCAGACTGCTTAGACGGCTTTTGCAATTCGATCTCGCGAATCAACAGTGATGGCGTCACGACCGTGCTCAGCTCCACGCCGGCTCCACGATGCATCGCACTGGCCATGCTCAAGATTGGATACGCCTCTGTATCTTCTCCCGTCACGTCTATATCGCGCAGCACTCGCATGGTCATGTTGCCGAATTCTGCACTGCGAACCAGCTCTTCGTGCCCGTCTTCCACAGAAATTTTGTAAACAAGCACCGGCGGCAGCAATCTCACTTCGCTGCGCGTGGCAGACATCAAACTCGAAACCAGAGATTTCGGCTCGAGAGCCGCATTGGCAAAATTAGACAATCGCTTGACCACGAGCACTTCTTTCAGCCCGTCTTCCTTGCCTAATTGAATCAACTTCTCACGCAGCTTATCAGCCGGTAAAGTCGAATCGGACAAGATATATAAATTGCTGGCAACGCCGCTACTGTTTTCGGCATGACCATTACTTTGTTTGATTTCGCGTGATGGCGAACGACTCATAGCAAAGGTTCTCAACATGCCTTTGTCGACCAGCGTAATTTTCTGGGCACGCACACCTTCATCATCGATTTGATAATTGGAGAGCACCGGCGTCTTCTTGAAATGCGTAGTCAGAGGATCGTCGACAACCGAAATAAAAGTGGGCAGAATTCTGGTTCCTAATTTCTCCGCCAAGACATTTCGCGACATCATTGCATGCCCGAATCTACTAAGAGTTTCGGGCGAATGACCCAGACTGGGCTGCAGCACTTGTGCGAAAAATTCAGCCGCGGCCTGCGTTTCGAAAAGGACGGGACCGCGATATTGATCGATCGTTTTCGCTGCCGCCAGCTTCGTTATTCGATCGGCAAGTCCACGTACTTTTTTCTCCATCTCTTCATATGGAGGCAAGTCTTTTTCTGTTTCGCTTCCCAACAACTCTATATCCGAAATCAAGGCGCCATCGTCAGCCTGAGCCGAGGCAATAGCCATGACCGCGCAGTTCTGCTGCGGTGTGCGATTGGCGAAACCTTCAGTGTTGATGAACCAACGGGTCGCAGCCTGTTCACCGAGGGTGACGAAAGACTTTTGCACGCGAGGGTATTCACGAAAAATCGCCGATAATTTCCGCACCATTTCAGTCGATTTGTCCATGTCCGTTTCTAGCTTGGCAATGGGCTCGATCGAGACGACGGGCGTTTCGTGAGACATTGAATCCGGACGCTCTTTGACTTCGTTCTCTTGTAAGAATGCCTTTTTCGACGCCAGATCCTCGATCGCCTGTTTGTAAGCAGAATCGGTGTGCAACCACAATTCGTGACGGATCGGATCGTAATCGTCGTCAATCGTCAGAGCAGTAGTCTGGGAGCCTCCCAGTAGATGAGCCATACCGCCACCGGCGTGAGAGCTGTCGAGAGCATAATCACCTTCTCGAACGTCGACACTGAGTTCTCTCTTTGCCGAACGCCGCACATTATCCACGGCTCCGAACGAAGCGACGACAGTGAAATCATCCGACTGGTCGACGCGATATGAAATGAAATAGGGACCT
>CAJCHQ010000635.1 GCA_903970295.1 Bryobacterales bacterium | reverse complement strand
CCCGGTGAAACGGAAGAACAATTTGAGGACCTGGCTGCCTTCATCGAAAAACATCGTTTCGATCGTTTGGGCGTCTTTACCTATTCCAAACAGACTGAAGTAGCAAGCGGTCACATGCCAAATCAAGTGCCGGAGAAAGTGAAAAAGGCTCGTCGCAAGCGGATCATGCAGATTCAGCACAAGATTTCGGAAGAACTGAATCAGGGATATATAGGCCGAGAAATTGACGTACTGATCGAAAGCTATGATGACAGAAAACAACTTTATTGCGGGCGTTCACAATGGGATGCACCTTCGATAGATAATCAGGTCTACGTCAAAGACGTTGATGGAGACCTCGTTTCAATGGGTGAGATCGCGCGAGTACGAATTGACAGTGCAGCCCCTTATGATTTATTTGGCACAGCTATCGAACAGCCAATCGTGACTGAGATAGAGCCCGTTCAGCTTGCCGGCAGCGCTAAAAAAAGGACAGCCCAGGTCGCCGCGCTGTAAGCAAATCGATGCATGCGAGGTGTGTGATTGATCGAAAGCTACGATACCTGGCTGCAAAACGGATCCTGGCTTAATCGGCAAAATGGGCAAAGTATTTTTTATCGCCGATCAAACTCGCGATCGAACTCGGACGGACCGGATCTTTTCTTTTTGCATGGCTTTCCCACAAATTCTTATGATTGGCTTCACGTATTCGAACGCTTGAGCAATCATGCCCACCTTCTCGCTTTTGACTTTTTGGGGTTTGGAGCCTCCGCGAAACCCTGGCCTCATCAGTACAATTACAGCGAGCAAGCAGATATCGCTGAAGAAATTGCGGACACCAATAAAATCATATCGGTTACATTGATCGCTCATGACTATGGCGTCTCAGTCGCACAAGAATTGCTAAAACGACAGCAACGAGGTATTTTAGCCTTTCGCATCGAACAGATAATTTTTCTCAACGGCGCCATTTATCATGAGCTGCACAGACCAACGATTGTGCAGAGATTACTGATTCTGCCGATTATTGGACCAATTCTTTCATCTCAAATAACAAAAGGAATGCTCGTCTCCGGGCTGAACAAGCTGCTTGCCACTGGCCATCAGATAAGCGACGAAGAAGGAAATGAACTCTGGAAAGGAGTGGCGCGTGCCAACGGCAACAAATTGCTCCATGCACTCCTGCATTACATGCCAGAGCGTAAATTGAAGGGCGCCGACTGGGAGCATTGCATGGAAACGGCAAAACTGCCTATCACTTTGATTTGGGGAGTGGATGATCCGGTCTCAGGCGATCATGTCCTGCAGCGAGCGAAATCGAGATTGCCTGAAGCGAGGGTCGTGGCTTTGACTGGCGTCGGCCATTATCCTCAGTTGGAGGCTGCCGACGAAGTCGCAGCTGCTATCGACGCAGCGATTCGTTGATTGATTCGTTGATTGATTCGTTGATTGATTGCTTGAATGAAGCCTAAACCGTCGGGTGTCCGCGATGCTCGGTCAAAGCCCAGGCAGAGGCTCGCTTCTGGCTGAGAATCTTCCACAGTCCAAGCAATATGCATGGGCACCACAGGGCGAAGAAATAGGTCGAAGTCGAGCAAGCATTTTTGATCGCTTGCCAGACGGACATCGGTGGTCTGTGCGTGCGCAGACTCCAGAAGATGTAGCCAGTGACGCCCAGCCCACCGGTCATCATCGAAGCAATCAAAAGACGCAGACAAGTTTGTTCACCAGAGACTGCCCGACCGAGTTCATTCAACATAGCGAATGCAGTCAAGAACGGCCACACGAATTCGATCATGAAACCAATCAAGTCCAGGCGCTGACTTTTTGTCAATACACCGGAACGAAACAGTGGCACCATATAATCGAGAAAACGTCTGGTGCTGCCCTCAGCCCAGCGCACGCGTTGTCTGACCAGTCCCCGGATATTAGTGATGCCTTCTTCCCAAACTACTGCCCGAGATGTGAATTCGACACGCCACCCTCTGGTCAAAAGACGCATTGTCAAATCAAGATCGTCGGTGATGCTTTCGTTATTCCAACCGCCCACAGCTTTCAAGGCAGACACTTTTACCAGCTGCCCATTGCCACGCAACTCAGAGACGCCACCGACAGAATTGCGACCTGATTGCAAACTGGTGTCAAAGGCATATTCGAAATCTTGCCACTGAGTGAGCCAGCTGTGTTGGGCATTACTGATTCGTTTTTGGGCTTGCACAGCCGCAACATCAGCAGGCTCCAATTGAGCAACCATATCGGCCAAAAAGCTGGGCTGCATAAATGCATCTGCATCAAAGACGGCGACAACTTCTCCCTGGCAAAGCTTGAGCGCTTCATTCAAGACAAAAGATTTACCGGCCGGATGTCCTTTCTCGAGCGTCAGAACTTGCAAGCGCGGGAATTCGAGTTGCAACTTTTTGAGCACTGACGGCGTGTCATCATCTGAAGCATCATCAATAGCGATCAAATCAAAATCGGGATAGTCTAATTTGAAGATTTGTCGCACGGTTTTTCCGATTACAGACTCTTCATTTTTGGCTGGAACGATGATGCTCACTTTAGGCTGCCAATGCGATGTCTGAGCATCGGTTGGAGACTCGGCCAGTGGCAATTTTTTGCCGGCAACACGGAAGTTGGACCGCCGCACCCCAGCTTCAACTTCAGCGGGATTCGCCAATAAGCGCTCGAACACTTCGCGCCGACGGGAATGCAGATGTATTTCCTGAGCGACGAATAGCCACCCCGTATGAATGGCGGCGCCACTGGCAGCCAAAACCAGTATCACAGGCAAACCTGCGGCACCGCAGATAGCTGCAAACTTCAGGACTATACAACAACTGGCGATGACCAAAAACAAGAAAAGTCGGTTACTCATAATTCCTGTGCAATAACTCTCTCTAGACTTACTAAACCAGGGTTCCGACCCTCTTAGAAAGATAGCAAAAGGCTATTTTAGCGATATTAGCTGCAAGTCATCTATCTATAAATAAAAATTTCCGGTATGTGCTAGATTACATGGCTCCAAGAATCGAATTCTGTCGACGATCAAAGGCCTCGAGCGGTGTCCGTACTAATAAGCTGCGTGTTTCTCAACACACTGTTGTGTGCCGTGATGACGGCACTCACGGCCGTTTTTTGTGTCAAGTTGAGAAAAATTCAGCAAGAAAAACTGCCTGATCAAAATTTACCGTTTGTATCGGTGATCATTCCTGCTCGTAACGAAGAAGGCAAACTCGGTCGCTGCCTCAGCTCTTTGATCGAACAAGATTATGCCAATTACGAAATAGTCGTCATAGACGACTGTTCGACAGATCGTACCGCGTCCATAATCGGACAATACGCCCAGAGAAGCGCTCGCGTCACGGCGGTTGCAGCCAAAGAGAAAGCGACCGGTTGGTTAGGGAAATGTAGCGCTCTGGTGCAGGGTTACGAATATGCTTCTGGCGAATATCTGCTTTTCACAGATGCTGACACCTGGCACCGTCCCAATTCAGTGCGTGATTCACTGCGTTATGCCCTTGCCCTGAAGGCAGACTTAGTCTCATTCATGCCTGTGCAAGAGCTTGGCAGTTTTTGGGAACGCGTGATTATGCCGGTTCTGCTGGGCTCATTTCTTTGCGGTGATCCATTCAATAAAATAAACGATCAGAGAAATCCCCGAGCCTACGCATTCGGTCAATACATGATGATCAAGCGCAGCGCATACGACTCAGTTGGTGGTCACAAAAGCGTCCACAACCAAATCCTCGACGACATCACCCTCAGTCGCCGCATCAAACAAAGTGGATTCAGAGTATTTGCTGCAGACGGCACGCCACTTTATACGGTGCGGATGTACAACGACTTGAAGTCAGTCTGGGCAGGTTGGGTGAAAAACGTCTACACCTTTATGGATTGCAACCCCTTCGCTCTAGCAACTGCGCTCCTGTTCATCAACTGCGGCATGATTGGACCATGGATTCATGCAGCATGCGTCGCGAACGCGTGGTTTAGCAGTTTGGCGATGGCGAATGCCTTTGGCGACCACTCCTCTTTTGGCCAAAGCTCGTTACTTTGCTTGCAAATAATGGTGGCAGCCGAAATGATTATGATGTTCACTTGGTTCCAGCTTTCAACTCAATATTATCGTGGTATTCGTTGGTATCACATCTTCTTGCTGCCCCTGGGCAGCGTGATGGTGACAGCACTCTATCTAGACTCCGCACGCCGCATTTACACGGGTGTTAAGACTGCCTGGAAGAATCGAGATTACGCTGTGCAAACTGACATGAGTATTGGCGCCTCACTGGTGATGGCACCGGGTACTGTGGCCCAGGTAGCGGACGAATAAAAGACGTCTAGCTGCCAGCAGTTAAAAGGGTCTGCCGCACTGCTTCCACGATCGCATCCGTCGGCAGATCACGCGCAGTTTTTGTCGCCCGCGTGAAAAGTTCAACTATGTTTTGGGCGATCTTCTTACCGACAGTGATCCGCAAAGGAATGCCAATCAAGTCGGCGTCGTTGAACTTGACTCCGGCACGCTCGTCACGATCGTCGAATAGAACTTCAACGCCGGCAGCTTCGAGTTCGGCATAAATTTTCTCAGAAGCATTCATCAGCTCGACGTCTTTTGTATTCACAGGCGTGATAACGACCTGGAATGGCGCCACAGCCAGAGGCCAGATCAGTCCTGATCGATCATGCGAAAGCTCGGCAATAGCGGCCAGCAAGCGCTCCACACCGATGCCGTAACTGCCCATGATAATTGGCGCCCTGTTGCCATCAGAATCTAGAACATGAGCGCCCATGATTTCTGAATACCTGCTGCCCAATTTGAAAATGTGTCCAATTTCGAGGGCTTTGTTCACTTCTAAGGGCTGCTGACATTTGCGGCATAAATCGCCTGGTCTGACCGTGCGCAGATCCCCCCAGGCATCGATTTTTAGATCGCGTTCAACCGAAACTCCTGCCAGGTGGAAGTCGTTGCGATTGGCGCCGGTTGCCATGTTTTGTCTGCCGGTCAAAGCTTTGTCTGCGATCACTTTGTGTATATGTGGGTGATTTTGAGAATTGATGCCGACTGCACCAAGTGATCCGGGTTCGGTCCCCAGAGCTTGCACAATTTCCTCTAGCACGGCCGGGCGAATGTTCGTCGTACCAGCAATCGAATGCAATTTCACTTCGTTCAATTCATGATCGCCGCGCATAAGTACGAGCGCGAGCTTACCGTCTAGGTCATAGACCAGAGTCTTGATCTGTCTGGTTGGTGGCACACCACCAGCGCATTTAGCTAGTTGGTCGATGGTTTTGATATTCGGCGTAGCAAATTCTGAAATCTCGGCGAGGTGAGGATCATCTTCGACTTTTTCACAATCGGCTGCTGCCTTCTCGCTGTTTGCTGCATAGCCGCACTTTTTGCAGAGCACCACCGTGTCTTCACCAGCGTCTGTCAAAGTCATAAACTCTGTCGATTGCGAGCCGCCCATAGCACCTGAATCAGCATCGACGGCTGTGTATGCAACGCCACAACGTTCGAATATTCGGCAGTAAGCATCGTGATGCGCCTCAAACGCACGATCTAGACCGGCACTATCGACATCGAACGAATATGCATCTTTCATCGTGAATTCACGAACGCGAAGCAAACCAGATTTGGGGCGCAGCTCATCTCTAAACTTAGTCTGAATCTGATACCAGATTTGGGGCAGCTGCCGATATGAACTAATACTGTTGCGGGCAATCGAAGTAAACACTTCTTCGTGTGTCAGGCCAAGGACTAACTCGCCAGCCTTGCGATCTTTGAATCTGAACATGATCTCGTCGATGCTTTGATACCGCCCCGACTCTTTCCAGATCTCTGCCGGATGAAGAGCGGGCAAAACAAATTCTTGCCCGCCTATGCGATTCATTTCTTCGCGGATGATACCAATTATTTTCAGGCGCACTCGTTGGGCAAGAGGAAGCAGTGAATAAACGCCGGCTGTCAGCTGGCGGATGTAACCGGCACGGACCAGTAGCTTGTGACTGACAGCATCTGCAGCGGCAGGATCTTCACGCATGGTTGGCATAAAACAATTGGACCACTTCATCTTCGATTCCTCGATTCTCATCACTGACCAAAACGCGGGTGCGCGTCAAAATCCCTGGCCAACCTACACGCAACTCTTGGACAATTGCAAGGCTTTGCGAGCTAAATCCGTAGATTCACGAAACAAATTCTGGGCCATATGCAAATGATCGTAATCATAATTTTGACAGAAGTAGCGTAATTCATCGAGCCCGTCCACGCCCTGAGCGATGCAATAGCGCATCATCGCCACCGCGGCGTTGAGCGAGCCTGGCACTTTTCGACTGGAAAGACTAGTCGAGGCTTTACGCAGAGCGATCTCGATCTCATCGACATATTTTTCAAAATCGGCGACAAGTTGTTCATCATATATGTCGGAGGAAAGCACCTCGAGATTTTGTTTGTATTTGGCCAAAACGCGCACAATCGCCGCTCTTGACGGATGAAAGATCTGGCGCAGATAGAGTTCGCGGGTTTCGCCCTCGTCCACTTCGGTAAATACAGTCGCCTTGAAACGCCCTTTACCCCTGCCGTTGGCGCCGATCAGTGTGTCGTACTGTTCGCGTTTGACTTTATCGGCGAGAGTTTCGTAAGCCTCATTGAGCTTCATCATCAGCTCGGTCGCACGATCGCGCTCCGGCTCAGACTGACCGCTATAGCCAAAGTCTGGATGATTCTTTTTCGCCAGCTTGCGGTAGGCCTTCTTGATCTCGGATGCGCTGACATCCGGCTGTAAACCGAGCACTGCATAAAAATTAGTCGGCTTCTTGACCATAAATCGACATATAGGTGCTGGCGGTTCTCAAACAACTTTATTATGCCTCAAATTGCCCTTTCTCCACTGCATTTCTTCTGGGGACGCGCCAAAACAGGCTGTTTTGCACATTGGGAGCAGGCAGCCACAATGAGCACGACCAAACCCTTATAATTGAGGCACGATGATTTGCCCATTTTGCAACCAGAAAGACAGCCGAGTTCTCGAATCGCGCCTGACGAGCGAGAATTCTGTCAGGCGCAGGCGCCAGTGCGAGCACTGCGAAAAACGCTTTACGACTTATGAGCGCCTGGAGGTGATTCAACTTCTGGTCGTGAAACGATCCGGCAATCGCGAACCTTATACCCGTGAAAAATTTCAAGCAGGCGTTGCGCGGGCTGCAGCGAAAACCATGATTACAGCTGAGCAAGTTGATGATCTGGTCGAATCTGTTGAAAACGAATTGGCATCACTTGGCAAGAGGGAAGTGCCATCGACATTGCTGGGCGAACTGGCACTGGCTCGGCTGGGCAAGCTGGATCACGTGGCCTATGTGAGATTCGCCTCTGTTTATCGGCAATTTCGCTCCATTGACGATTTCATTTCAGAGCTCAATACTTTGAAAGATATAAAAACTCTGCTTTCAGCCACGAACGATCTTTAACCAATGAAAGCGGTTGAGGTGCCGAACGTGAGGGCCTGGTTGCCACCATATTCGGTGCGAGCTTGATTGCCAATTCTTGGCAGAAGTATCTCGAGACTGAGTGGCTGTTCGAAAACACATTCTGAGCGAAAGTCTTGGCTATTTTACCCGGGTAATATTGACTTTCGGGGTTTTATCCGGGTAAAATACCTTAAATTGTTCGCAGGAGACAGGTGCAAAAAGCGGAAAAGTCTCCTACTAATCCAAATAACTGTAACGGCAATTATAAAGAGTTTCTTAAGCCCGAAACCCTTGATAGTAGGGCATTACAGGAACGCAAAAGGCTGAAGAGGCTGATGTAACATTACTTTGTAAATTAATTCATCGAGTCATCGAACAACAGTATCAGCAACGACGCAAGGGCAGAAATCATCATGGAAAAACAGATAGAAATTGCCTCGTTACCAAATTGCACGGCCTTTGCCGGCGGTCGCCGCATCGCCTCGGGCAATCTGGTAGAAGTGGCAGTCAAGACCAAAGAGATGATCGACAAGGGCGAGATTTTCTCGGCTTTTGTCTTTGACGATGTCACTGCCCGCGCCATCGATCTGGATTTTCGGGGAACGCCGGAAGCAGTCGTGACGCGAATTCACGCAAAATACGGCGCCTCCTGCACCACAGGCGGTGCAAAAAAGAGCGACGAACCTCGCCCACCGGGGCGACCGAAATTAGGCGTCGTCGCCCGAGAAGTAACACTTTTGCCCAGACACTGGGAATGGCTTAGCGAACAGCCGGGCGGCGCCTCTGTCGCCTTGCGCAAACTTGTCGAACAAGCCAGGCGCAGCAACAAAAATGCCGACTCGATTAGACAATCGCAAGAATCTGCTTACCGATTCATGTCGGCAATGGCCGGCGACGAAGCCGGTTTCGAAGAGGCGACTCGCGCTCTATTTGCCGGCGACGAAAGGCGCTTCGAACAAATGATTGCCCCCTGGCCTGACGACATCCAAGCCTATGCCAAGCGGCTGGCGACGGCAGCATTGCGTAAAGCTGAGCAATAATTTATGCAAATATGAAACAGATCCCAACGGCACCTGCCCCAGCTGGGACGACTGCTAAAGGCACATGTTAGAATGGGCAACTCGATATATCGCCCGACACACAAAGAAGTTCAGAATCATGCATCCTATTATCCAAGAGATTGAAGCCTCGCTTCTCAAGAAAGATTTACCGAGAATCGACATCGGCGACACCGTCAAGGTTTTCGTAAAAATCAAAGAAGGCGGCAAAGAACGCACCCAGGGCTATGAAGGCGTTGTGATCAAGCGCCATGGCCACGGAATTTCCAAAACCGTTACCGTTCGCCGTGTCTTTCAGGGCATCGGCATCGAGCGTGTTTTCCTGCTCCACTCTCCTCGAGTCGAGAAAATCACAGTGCAAAGACGTGGTCATGTGCGCCGTGCCAAACTCTACTATCTGCGGGAAAGAACCGGTAAAGCAACGCGTATCAAAGAACGCGTCGGTCTCAAAGAAAGTGCAGCCACTCTTTCGGCTCCCGAGCATAAATCCGCTCCAGCAGCTGAAAGCACGACTGCAGCAGAATAACGGCATTCTAACGTCAATCTAACGACAATCCCAATTCGACTCGTCGGCTAACTTATGCCCTCCGCTCCACAAAGAAGGGCTAAACCTCCTTCAACACCTTTTCAACGCCTGAAGGAACAAATCAAGTGGGTCGACCTCGTTTTCGAGGTCTGCGATGCGCGCTGTCCGACTGCCAGTAAGCATCCTAAGTCGGATGAGATTTTCAGTAATAAAACTCGCATAGTCGTTCTCACTAAAGAAGACATTGCCGATCCCAGAGCGCTCGACGCTTTTCAAGATCAGGCATTTATTCTCAGCTTGAAAAATCAACGCGGCAAGGAAAAATTGATCCGTCACGCGCTGGCGGTCACCGCCGACAAACGCGAAGCGCTCAGCCGCAAAGGCATTTTGCCGAGACCGATGCGCGTGTGTGTCGTAGGCATGCCTAATGTCGGCAAATCGAGCCTGATCAATTGGCTGATTGGCGCCAAAAAAACAGCCGTCGCCGATCGACCGGGTGTGACGCGCGGCACGCAATGGGTTAAAGTGCATCCGCAGCTCGAGCTAATGGACACGCCAGGTATTTTGCCTGTGGGTGCATTGAGCAAAGATGCCACGCTTAAATTGGCTCTATTCAATTTAATTCCGGCAAGCAGCTACGAAGTGGAAGCTGTGTCCAGGCAAGGATTAGATATTCTGCAGAAGGCATATCCAAATCTCATCCAAACATATATCCCAGGCTTGGAGCCGGGTCACGTCACATTGGAAGACCTGGCGAAAAAAAGAAATTTTCTAACAACTGGCGGAATGCCTGACTACATGCGGGCTGCAGGCACATTCCTCGCGGATTTACGCGGCGGAAAAATCGGGCGCATCACCTTGGAGTGATTGTCCTTCACTTATAATCGATGCAGCAAAATGAGGTTCACGATGCCCAAGCTGTTAGTCGAGTCGCGACCAAAAACAGCAGCCAAAGCGGTTAAAGCTAAAGCTGATAAACGACTGGCACAGTTGTCGACCTTGCTTGCTTTCGATCGCCGGCATCGATTCACAGGCCGATCGCGAAAACCTCAATGTCACCTGATCGGCACCGATGAGGTCGGTCGTGGCTGCCTGGCTGGTCCTGTCGTCGCAGCAGCCGTGATCTTGCCGGAGCTTGTGGCGAGCT
>CAJCHQ010000634.1 GCA_903970295.1 Bryobacterales bacterium | reverse complement strand
GCGACCGGTGTCACGCTGGACAATGGAGATGAATACACGGCCGGCATTGTTGTTTCTAATGCTGATGCGAAACGGACTTTCTTGAAGTTGGTCGAGAGTCGTCACTTGCCCGATGAGTTTGTCAGCGACATCAAACGTTTTCAAATTACAAGCCCCGCCTGCAAGGTCAATCTTGCCCTGGACGGCTTACCGCACTTCACAGCAATGCCGCGCGGTAAAGAAGCCTTGTTGCGTGGCTCGATCGAAATTGCACCGAGTATCGATTATCTCGAACAGGCATATGATGATGCTAAATACGGTGGCTGGTCGCGACGTCCTTTCATGGATGCTTTGATCCCATCCTTACTTGATCCAGGTATGGCACCGCCAGGCAAGCACGTGATGTCGATTTTCGTGCAGTATGCTTCATCGGATCTGGAAGGTGGCTGGAATGAAGAGAAGAAGGCCCAATTTCTCGACATTGTTATCGACACTTTGGCTGAACATTCTCCCGACATCAAGAGCTTGATTCTGCACAAACACATCATGACGCCCTGGGATCTCGAGCGCACGCTCGGTTTGACCAGCGGACACATCTTCCACGGCGAGCTTGCCCTGCAGCAATTATTTTTCTTGCGCCCATCGCCGCAGTGGTCGAATTACCGCACTCCGATTCGCAACATGTATATGTGCGGTAGCAGCACTCACCCGGGTGGCTGCATCACTGGAGCTCCTGGGCGCAATTCGGCAATGGCAATTCTCGAGGATCGTCCATGAGCGGTTGGGATGCAATTATTCTTGGGTCTTCGCCTGATGCGCTCACTTGCGCCGCCTACTTGGCTCGCTCCGGAAAAAAGATTCTGGTGCTGGAACCAACCGAGCATATCGGTGGTGCCATGACCACGGCAGATTTTGCCGATGGTCTCATGGGCGATATCGGTTTAACCAGCGGCAGACTGGAGCCTCAGATCGTCAGAGACTTGAAATTAGAACAGCACGGACTGGAAATAATCGAACGCGACTCGCTCACGAGTTTGCTCCCAAACGGGCGCAGTTTTACACTGCCTGCAGATAGAGATGCGGCAGTGGAAGTGATTCGCAATTTCGCTGCCGAAGATGCCGCTCGGTATAAGCCGTTCATGCAATTGCTTGACCTGGGGACGAACTTTCTGCGCACCGCCTACACGATCACGCCTCCAGCTCAGCATCCACCGTCAGTCGCCGATCTTAATCAATTGGCACGACTAGTGGCTGAGCTTCGCGGCTATGGGCGCCGCGAAATGACTGAAGTGATGCGGATATTAGTCATGTCATTGCGGCATCTTCTGGATGAGTGGTTTGGCAATCCAGAACTAAAGGGATTGCTAGGTAGTGCCGGAGTGCGTGCCTTACACCAGGGTCCATTTGCCGGAGCAACCACCTTCAATTTGCTCCATCACCTGGCGATCGGCGATGCTTATTTTCGTTGCACCGCCAGGGGTGGCGTTGGTGCCATCAGTCAAGCCTTGTTGAATGCAGCTATTGTTGCCGGTGCAGAAGTGCGCACTAAAATTGGTCTCCTGCATGTAAATATTGCCGATGCTGTCGCTACCGGTGTGCATGTCGACGGTCAGACGATCGAGGCAGGCATGATCGTCTCTGCCTATGATGCCCGTCAAACATTCACCCAATTGGTGCCACCACCAGAACTCGAACCGGAATTCAATCGCGCGGTCAAGCATATTCGTTATAACGGCACGGTCGCGCGGATCAATCTCGCTTTGAGCGCTTTACCGGAGTTCCAGGGTGTAGCCGCCGAAGCTTTGCGGGGCACCTTGACTCTCTCTCCCAGTCTGGCTTATCTCGAAAAAGCTTTCGATGGTGCTAAACAAGGTGGCCTGGCCAAGCATCCATTTTTGGAAGTCACTTTGCCGAGCGTAAGCGATTCGAGTCTTGCGCCTGCCGGCAAACACGTGATGTCGATCTGGTTCCAGTATGCGCCTTATCGAAATGCGCTCGACTCAGCTCAGGTTTACGAATTGGCAATTGACACACTGAGCCACTTTGCACCGCGTTTGAAAAAACTCGTCGAACATTCACAAACAATCATGCCTGGCGATTTCGAAACGCGTTTCCTGCTTAGCGAGGGTCATCTCTACGGCGGAGAGATGACCCTCGAACAAGCTTTCTTTTTGCGCCCTCTGCCCGGTTTCGCTCAATATCGAACGCCGATCAAAAATTTGTTTCTCTGTGGTGCGGGTACGCATCCAGGCGGCGGGCTGCACGGGTTATGCGGACTAAACGCTGCCCGCGAGTTAGCAGTCGATGATTTAGTTGCAGTCTAAATTCTGATACTTGCCCGAAGTGCAGCTTGCCCGAAGTCTAGCTGCCCGAAGTTTGATATGTTCAGGCGCCGCTTATAAATGTCAGCGCAATCTCTCGTTGTCTTGGTCCATCGAGCTCGACCAGAACAACTCTCTGCCATGTACCAAGTTGCAGATTGCCGGAATGAACGGGCACGAGCGCACCCGGACCGATAATGCAAGACATTATGTGATCGGGCACATGGGCCGGATTATGCGGATGCCTGTAATTTAGTTTGGGAATCAATTTCTCGAATGCATCAAGCATATCGAGGTCAGTGCCTGGATCGAGATCAGCTGTTGTGATGGCGCAAGTTGTATGCTTCGCGAAAACATGGCACAAACCATTTTCTCCTTTTTGCGCTGCAACAAAAGCCTCGAGCGTATCGGTGATGTCGACCACTTCTTTTTTTCTGTTAGTTTTGATCTGTTTGATTTGAGCCATTTTCCCTCGCTGCGACACCACGTCTGATGAGCATCCTGATTACTTTGTTGAGATGTTAGCGATCGTACGCCGGCTGCGGCAAAAGCGCTGGCTGGGGATTCAGCCCCACCCACGCGGTAGCAAGTTCGCACAGGCGAGCACTATTTCCACCTCTTTGCTTTATTTCTTTTACGAGAGCGATCGCTTCATCGAACTCTGGCTGCGGTAGCTGCTTTCCCGATTGGACGTGGGCAAGCCAGGCATCGAGCATTTGTTCAAATTGCGAATCCCAGTTGACACCACCGTTGCCCTCCAATTCATTGATGATCCGTCCCGAGATTCGAATCACCTCACCTTGAATAGTTTTTGCCGCACCACTCGAAGGCACCAATAACTCCCACAGTTCTTGATGTTGATCTTCCCAGCGGCCTGCCTTCGCAACTATCGGTGAAACACCGTCGTGCATATTTCTCCGTGGAACTGGCGGGACGTTGAAGAGTTGGTACAAATGCTCAAGAGCGATACTAGTCGAGGCGCGCGTTTCCGAATTGAAATTGCTTCGATGAAACTCAAAATTTGTGCCAATGCGCGTAACGTATTCCAGCATAGACGGTCGCTTGCTTGCGCCTGCATCCAATAACCGAATCGCCACTTTTTCCATGCGCTCGATCGTTGCGTTGCTGGCACGCTTTAGTGCTAACTCCAGGGGTGTCATAGAGTTTTTGTCGAGAGCATCAACTCGCGCCCCATTTTCCAAAAGTATTTTGACGTTGGCGACATGATGGGCAGCAGCGGCCCAATGCAAAGCTGTGCCTTGTTCGCCATCTCCATAATTTACGTCAGCCCCGAGCGTGAGCAAGCTGCCGATTCTTCCCTGCCAACTGCCGGCCCGTGACTGCAACGGCGTGTTCCCGCGTTCGTCAGCCGCAGAAATATTCAGTCCTTGCTCAACCAACCAGCGAGCTAGATCGTCAGGACAGTCGTCGAATGCTAGAGCCGTCTGCTTGTAGAATCCGCCTCTTGCATCAAGATTGCATTTGTCGAAAACCGCCTTCAGTTTTGACAAATCACCCTCTTTCAGAGAATTTTCGAAATCTTTGGGTAACGTCTTGTTCTTTGCCACTATTTCCCATCGGTTGAACAGCAAACAATTTGTCTGCGCAAGATTTTAGCAGGACTAAAAGAATCCATTAATTTGTATTAAAGCAACTTGCTTTAATTATGAGAATCCTGTAATCTGAGCTCACGGGATCGAAATATCGAAGTCTACCCGTGGAATCGCTTACTACAAACTATTTTCGGTGTTGCGGGGGCAACGCCAAAGCATTAGTCGCTTTAGTAATCTCACATAAGCTGTGCCTTGGAGTAACTCCATGACTTTTTTCGGCGCCCACCTGCGGGTAGGCGAGCTGCTTATAGACGCCAAAATTGTTTCTAAAGAGCAGATCGCCCTAGCTGTAACAGTAGCTCAAAAACGAGACCTACCAGTCGGTCGTACACTGGTCATGCTCGGATTAGTCTCAGAGTCTCTGCTGCAGGATGCTCTGGAGGCGCAATCGCTTTTCAGAGATAATTTGATCACTCGACAAGAAAGTGTTCTAGCGATGAAAATCGCAGCTGTCGAGAACATCCCGCTAGAGCAGGCTCTGACCGACCTGCGGCTGAAAATAAAGACGCCTGGTGCGACCAACCGTCTCGGTGAATTATTAGTTGAGTCGAACATTCTCAAAGAGGAAGAAATCGGAGATCTCCTCCTGCGCAGCAAAGAGAGTGGATTGCCGCTCGGGCGCTTCCTTTCATCGATAGGTGCGGTGCCTGAGAGCCTGATCATGATCGCTCTCAATCTGCAGTTTCTAATTCGCGATGGCCGGATCAACCGTGATGAGGCGATCAAGAATCTCGCCGAAGCCAAGAACAAACACTTCACGCCGCGCCGCTCTGGTCGTATGCCCAAGCCGAAAATTCTTGCCGGTTCGACAAACATTTTTCTTGGTGATTTGATTGTCAAAGCTGGTTTAGTCGATCAAGCTACATTGCTGGCACAGGCTGAATTGGCATTATTAAAAAATCAGCAGCTGGGGCAAGTGCTTGTGCAACAAGAATTGATCTCGACGGCTGAATTGCACTGTGCCTTGACTCTGCAGGGAATGGTTGCCAGTGGTCTGGTCAAGCCCCGGCGCGCCGCTCAGGCTATGTCTCTTGTGCGCCTGAGAAATTTGTCTTTAACCGCGGCATTGGAACAGGCAAATACTTCAGAGACTGCTTACGGTGACGCCATAAATTTGGAAACTTTTCTTGGTCTTGCCGGTGTAATCGATTCTCGGGAGCTCGATGAATTGTCTGGGCAGGACGCAGAGTTAGTGGTGCGCGGAGTGGCAGCAAAAGGAACCGCGAGCGAAGCTTTTTTGCGAGACTGCAAACAAATGCATACTCTAGTCGTCGAGGGGTTGATCACCCTTGATCGGGCGATCATTGTTTTGCAGCGCTGCCGGCATACAGGCAAAAGCGCGAGAGCAAATTTAGCCGCCCTTGGTTGGCAACTAGCTGTCTAAGGCTCACTTGTACTGGGGTTGATAATAATCGGGAATCAGCCGGATTTTGTTTTCAGGTGGGTCGATCAATTTGACCAGGTGTTTCTCAAAAACGAGGTCCTCAGCATATGACAATGCTGAAGCAAAATCTTTGAATGAGACTACGTCTTTTTCGTGTACCACTTGCCATTCGGCAGGGTTTGGAGGTTGTTGCATGTTAAGCTGATTTCCTTTGTGTAAAGCGCATTGTGCCACCAAGCACGCGTGATTCTTTTAGTCTGCGTTGGCGCACTTGCTTGAATTCGTCTACAGGATTCAGTTTGCAAGAATTGAAAACTTCGGCCGTGCCTTCGACGAGGAAAATTTCTGCGGCGTACGGATCGCTGACATACTCGGTTGGACAGTCGATCTCCTGGACTACCGGATGCCAGCGGTGCAGCAGTGACGATTCATTAGCGGCTGGCACTTCAACTTCTTCCGCATTGATCACTTTTTTAGAGCACATGTTTTGGAAGCGCTGAAATTTCTCCGCGGCGACCGATGCGTCGGTTCTTCGCATCACTGTTAGTAACTCAGTCAAATTTTTCAGACTTTCGAGCATGGTGCCTCCCTCAAGACATGGTGCCACTGTATCTAATTCGGTGTATTCAATATTTCAGTGCGTTGAATTTATGCTTTTCTTGTCTGCAATACATCCCGCAGAAACGGTATACCTACACACAATTTTCGTTCAGAAAATTTTGTTCGGGCCGGGTGGCTATTACACAGCCGCGCTTGTCCGGTCAATTCTTCTCACTCGCTCATGCGTGTCGCCGCTTGTGACAACGCCGATTAAAAGCATCACCAAGCCGCCCCAGATAGCCGGCATCCATCCTGCGAAACCTAAAGTCGTGGGCATGAAATCAGCAACGAATTTGAGTGCGACTGCGGGGAGCAACCAAAATCCGAGGATCCACGCCGGCACCAGAACGATCAATGCCAGTCCGAATGTACCGATTGTCAGAACAGCACTTATCGCGATGGCAACCGTCTCTACGAGCCAGCCTAGAAATGCGAAAAGGGCACCGGCCAGAAGGGCGATGACGAAGGTACCATGGAACTGGGCACCGGGAATCATCGGCAATACAAAATAGAAGGCGGCGGCGATAAGAACCAGCCGGATGAAATAGCGTGTCATAATCAAAATCCTCGTAGGTGCGGGCTTCGACGCGAAGCTCTGCAGGAAGTTCCCTGGACACCGGTCTACAGCAATCGCCGCGTCAAAATTCACTCAGTGGCCGCTGTTCGAGAATCTTCTCAAGCTCCTCCACCCGAGCGTCCCCCTGGTTGGTTCGAGCAGTGTCGCCTACGGTGCGGAACAATTTGTTAGCTTCCCGATAACGCGAGAGCAAGAGCCTAAAGCCTTCATGCGCACGTGCCGTACTCGGACGTTCGTAATAAAATTGCTGCTCACCGAGGCGCAACCAGCCGGCGTAGAAGTCAGCGGCTAGGTCAGGCTGCTTAGAGTCTACAAATTTGAGAGCCTCCTCATGCACATTGCGGTCGAACCAGTTTGGGTCGAATGAGGTCTCTGTGCGCGGCATGTCGCTCAAACTAAGATCTAGAACTCCTTTAACGCCGCCGCCCCTCTTTTGCTGCAGTATTGCTTCCTGCACTATCCCTCCCTGCGCGTTCCAATGGCCACCAAATCGCTTCAGCTGTCCCAGAACGCTGTAGTCGTTTTCACTGTATCTAAAACTCCTCAAGATCTTCTCTAGAGTTTCAGTTTGAAACACTGCGCCATCAAAGTCTCCCGGCCGGGTCTTGTCTGTTACCAGACTGCCGCCAAGCATCATCCGTTTTTCACCGGCGTCAAGAATCTCACCAAATGAGCCGGTCATTCCTTTGAACAGGAAGCGGCGCCATGGCGTTGTTCCAAATCTATCTAAGGCATCGGAGAATGAGGCAGGATGATGACCCGGAGGCAATGTACCATCTGCGAGCAGCTCTGGTATGTCCGACCTGCCACGCAAAACTGGCGGCGCGCTAAGCTTCGGCAGGGCGGCGCCTAACAATTTCGCGCCAATTTCGTCTGCGGTTCCGAGAGCCTCGGAGACTATTCGCCCAATCACTGGCTCCACGGTGGTTGGCATTTTGCCGTGAAATATCTCAGAGGCCATTTTCTCGGCAGCTGCCGCGGCGTGCTCTAACAGTTGGGGATTCTCGGCAACTGCCTCGGCGCCTGCTATCAATCGGGGCGATAGCTCCGATACACCAGTGAGGATTAGTTCAGCGTAACTTGGCATTAGTGAGCGAGGTCCTGAGATCGTGCGGGAAAAACTTTATTGCACCAGTGTTAGGCAATTCGTTGCCGCTAAGTGAGTTCATGGTCACCACCTCTGGACGATCCATAAACAGAGTGTACAAAGAATGCGTGACAGACCTGTCACAGCTAGCAACATTTAAAATGTTGATCGAAAGCAACCGTGATCAGTCTTAGATTGGAAATTGAATTCTTCGTAAAGACCGTCGTAACAAGATAACTGCGCAGTCTCGTTACCAACAGCACACGTAAGTGCGAAAGGGATGATTGACGTCGTGTGACAACTACGTCACAGCTACAAATTAGTATGTGCGAGTCGTACCACCAGGGCACGATGCTGAAGTCCCACAAACTAAAATTAGGCACCGAATATGATGTCAGGCGTTAATTGTTTTTCTTGATCCCAACATTTTGTCACTCAAATATTCATGGCTTTTACCTTCGAAAGATTAGCTAGCAAAGGCGACACATCAGAGAATGCATACGGTTCACAGCTGACGGAGCCGGTGAATTTTCAGAATTCGCAAAACATAGGCGGTCGTGGTACTAAAGATACGGCGTCCGAGCACCTCCCACCCATAAGTCTCACACACCCCAGCAATCCAGCCGCTGCCAAATCGGCGACGGTGCCAAGTTCTGGCAAATCAGAAGACATCTTTGAAGTTAAGGTGACAAGTAGCGACCAGACTGTCGCTAGCCAGGCGGACCCCAATGACGCTTTAGTTCGGGCAAAACAGGCGCGAATTGAGTTTAACGCGACGAAGGGTGAAATTAATCAACCGAAAGAAATAGACGGTTTCGTTATGGACAATGAAAACAATTTGATCAGCGAAAATCTGGTAAAAAACGGTTTTCGACTGCACCCACACGCAGCCGTGTCACCATCAGGCACTGCTTCTTCTGAAGTGACTCTGACTAACGGGCAGAAGATGGCTTCCACCGCCGGCGATATCGTCGGCGATAACCTACTCGTTCAAGGAAATGGTCCTAAAGGCGGATACGTACAGGCTGGTGGCCAAATTAGAGATTCAAACTTTATTAGCGTTCCAGGCACTGGTGGGCCAAGCGACTTGCCGAATGTCGAACTTTTAGGCAATTCTGATAATAGTGTAACAAGCACAGGAGACGTCATCGGACAAAAGATAACGAACACCGGCAATAATTTCGCAGGTCAATATGATGGCACTACAGGTGTTCCAGCAAGCACGGGTGATGTTCCAGCGGACGTGATTTCCCCTCAAGATTTAAAGAAGCTAATTGATAACGCCGTGGAAAAAGGGATGGCCGCTGCCGGTATCAATGACCAAACTCATCTTCAAGATGCTGATCAAGGCTTAGCTCGGGCAGCAGAGGCTAGGAAAGAATTTCAGGCGGCAAAAAGTGATGGCAAACCACCGAAAGAGATTGACGGTTTTGTTATGGACAATCACAACAATTTGATCAGTGAAGACCTGATTAAAGATGGATTTACGATACGTACTCATGTAACGGGCTCCTCTGCCGACATATATCCTCCTGGTGCGAAAACTACAGACGGACCACGGCTAGTATCCGCTGGTGGCGATATCGTCGGAGAAAATATTGTTCTTGGTGGTAACCTTCCAAAAAACGCTTATGTTGAAGCGGGTGGCGAGGTTTCAGATTCGAACTTTATCGATGTGCCTCAGTCCAACGCTACTCGATCGCAATCTCCGAGTCCGCAGCAATCAGGTCTTAGTCAATCTGAGCAAGACGCGTTAGCAGCTGATTTAAAATAAGCTGGCGATTTGTCGCGACGTGCTTTGCGATAGTCTAGGTGTAGCACCCATCCGTATCATTAAGATCCAAAAAAATGGAAGAATTCTCCCTATCTCAAGTGGCCAAAAGTTCCAGGATTGGGTTAACCCAGTCAAGTAATGGCAGACGGCATCTCTCTCTCCACGCTCAAGCAGTGCTTCTGCAAGGGCAAACTGGAAACAATGATGGCCACAACCGTTTGTCTTTTCAAGTTCGAGCAATTCCTTTTTCGCCTCACCGATAGCGCCTTCGGACAGCAAAATAAGTCCTAATATCGTGTGTCCCAAATAGCTAGAATTTTCCACATCAAAGATGAGCGAAGCGTAGTTTCTAGCTGATACAAAATCGGACTGTTTGAACGTAAGCTGTGCAAGGTTCTCTAGAATACTTAGATTGTCGGGTTCGAAAGCCAGCAGCTCCTCGTTGACAATTATCATGCGTTCCAACTCTTCCGGAGTGTGCTGTTGTCGAGCTAGTATGCTCAAATACACGATGCATTCATAACGTAATTCAGCGGACTCTGGTGCCAGACGCCTTGCTCTCAAAATGAGTTCTAGGCTGCGATCCGTTTTTACTGCACAGAAAAATGATGCTGCGTTTCTTAAGACTTGAATGTTTTGTTGACGACTATCTAGTGCTTGTTCCCATGCAGACTTCAACTGAATTGACAGATCATCATAAATCACAGCAAGGGCGAATGACTCTGGCCAAAATAAGATAGGGTTTTCCGGATTGTTAGCGACGAGCCAAACAACGTGTTTTATCCATAATAATCTCTGATTATGTCGTTGCCAATAATAACCGATCAGACGAATATGAGTTTCGATGTTTTCTGAATCGGATATTGTGGAAGTTTCCAGACGCCGAGCTTCGGCGCTGTTCAGCCTCTTTCCAGAATCCATTATGGATACATAGTCTGTCCGCAAGGCGCTCCTCTTAACCGGAACAACCTGCTTTTTGTACTAATTGCAATTTGCTCCTAATATTCACCCTACCATAAAAAATTATCGAATCTCTCTCTAACAAGCTCTGTCACAAGTTTTTTGGTCACACCATCGGCAAAGATGCTTGGCACTGTTCTGGACAAATTGCCAAAGAGCGTTTAGCCCCGGGTTACCGCTTTTTGCACCGTATTTTTCGAGCCGCTATGGAAAATTCTCGTTCCGCGTGGAGCGATCGACTCGATCGGTTTCTAACGAAAAGCAGCTAACGAATCGCCAGAGAATGCAGGGCTATTTCAATCTCACGGCTGGTCCAACGCGATGCGAGAGTGGGTGCTTGACCGATGATTTTTAGATGTTCCATCACCGAGTCTGCCAGTGATTGATCGTGTGCACTGGCTGAGTAGGCATGGGGTGCGTGCAGATCAGGATCCTGCGGGCGCGTCACTGACCACCTCTTCAGCTCGATTCCTCGCTCATCCAGGAAATCTTTGATCTCGGACAAATTCTCCCTCTGCTGTGCATGCGGCACGAGACCACCATCTTCCCAGGTGCTGCCATATCGCGGCAGAGCGCTTTTTTGATCGATCAGCCTCGGCTCTTTTTTTCGACCAATCAGTGCCACTTGACCATGACGCGGACTACCGGTATCCCACATGTCATCGTCGATGAAACCGCGACTGCGGATTTTCCTAATTACCGAAATAATATGTTGCCTCGTCACATCTTCGGTATTTCCAATTGGCTGCAGATAGTAATGATAATTTGCGCCCAGTTGTCCTGAGCCCAGAACCGGTGCATCGAATACCGCGTCTGGAATCGCTCGCGCGACTGGCTCGTTGCTAATTTTCAAGGCGGCACCATTTTCGGTGGCCACTACGAATTGGCCGCTGCCATCGCCGAGAAATCTCGTCACTTTTAGATTCGATAGAGGATGACCTTTGGACATTGCCTTTTCTAATTTAGGAAGTAGTGGTCCAAGTTCGTCAGCGTTTTGCCGGTGTTGGAAAACGTTGACGATTTCAGGCAAGACATCGAGCAATCGTCTCGGCGAACTAAAGATTTCAGAAAATGGCGCGCGGCAAAACTCTTCGCGTAACTTAACCGCCGCGGGAGCTAATTCTTCGGCTACTTGCACCGCGCGTTCGCCCAAAACTATTGCTTGTTCCAGGCCCATGAATTAATCGCATATCCAGATAAGCCTTGATTTAATCGAAGGACTGCTCGAACACTATGGGGAAATTACGCCGGTTCAAGCTTTCTGCTTAGTGAGAACACGAACTGGTGCTCCTTGTTGCCAACTCTCAATATCTTCGACGGCCTCGCCGTAGAAAAGTCGATACTGCTCCTCGGTAAATAGCCGATGTGGGGAGT
>CAJCHQ010000633.1 GCA_903970295.1 Bryobacterales bacterium | reverse complement strand
ACACGACCGTCGATGACACGGCGAGAAATCTCATATTGGACAGTCGAACACCCAAACCGACTGCAGATCGGGCAGCGTTTCAAGAAGCACTACTTCAGGCTCAGCTCGCGGCAGAAGAGGCCGCAATCAACAGCACAGTTCCGGTGTTTTTAGACGGGGGTCTCTTCGATGGATGCGCATACTACATATGCGACGACCTTCCCGTGCCTGATATATACGACACTATCGATAGCTCCAGGTACAGAAAAGCGTTCTTGCTGGAATCACTAGACTTTTTTGTGGACGATGGCGTCCGATATCAAGATGTGAAGTTTACAAATGCAATAACTTCCGTGCTTGAACTTTGCTATCGAGAAAGAGCTGTAGAAGTAGTCAGAGTGCCAAATTTACCTGTACCTAACAGACTGCAAATAATACTCTCACAGATAAATCTCGATTGAGTTCGAATAGTGCATAATTCCTCCACAATAAATTGGCAACATAAGCAAGAGATTAAATCGCTTATTCAGGAGGGAAGACCATGAATCGTTTATACGTTAGATGTGCACAAGTTCTACCGGTTGTAATGGCGCTTTGCGCTCTGGCACCGTCGGCATCGTTCGCCGGATTCTTTGGCGATCATCCACGATATCTGCACGCGCTTTCAGACATGAGATACGCGAGATCACTTGTTATGAGACCCGATGACCGTAACGTTGTAAATGATGAAAGAAATGCAGCGCACGAGCTCGACGCTGCGATCGGCGAAATTAAAGAAGCTGCCATGGAAGATTGGAAACCAATCAATGATCACCCTCCGGTCGACACCAATTTGGACAGACCAGGGCGTTTGCACGAAGCGATTAAAGTTCTCGATAAGGCTCAGCGCGATCTAAGTGAGGAAGAAGATGACAGTCACGCTCGCAATCTTCGCAACCGCGCGATCCAACACTTGAAAATAGCGCGTAATTTCGTTAGACAGGCGGTTGGTGACAAAGAATTCGATCGTGGTCTTTAAGAACGACTAACTTGTCGCTGAAATGTTTTTTCCTATGGAAATTCGATAGCGAACGTTCAGAACCGCAGACCGGCTAGACCAACTATGCACGAGCACTGAGCTCAAGAGCGCAAAGCAGCGAATAAACTCAAAAGAGGACGAACACTTAAAACGTTCGGCCTCTTTTATCTTCAAGCCGCCATAAAAATCGGCAACTATGCTTAACTAGCACCCGTTCAGCCTTCCACGCCAGGCCTATTCCGCAAGAAATATGCGATTAATTCGCTCAACATGGACCACGTGTTTTGGCTAATACCTCTCATCAATCGTTCCACATCTTCGAAATCCACGCTCCCTAGCCCTTGAGGATGCAACAGTGATGACCAGGCAAATCCAATCGAGGACCTGCGACTGAAATTTGCGGACATTTCCAGGGCGACTCTTTTTGACCAGCAAAGTAGCAGGTTTGCTACTTTTGCTTTACCAAACCGACAAAAACAGCCTCAATGACGAGTTCAGTCGTAGAATTGAACTTTTAAACGGAAAACTTATGAAAACTATTTCGCCCAACCTGGATATTCGTCCTGCCACGACGACAATCAATGAGCTCTCACATCTGGTTATCGGCGGATGCGACACCGTTGATCTTGTATCCAAATTTGGCTCTCCGCTCTGGGTAGTCGACGAAGATACTATAAGACTGTCGGCCAAAGCCTGTTTCGATGGATTGAGTTCTTATCCTGATGTGCGCGTGTGTTATGCAGGAAAAGCTTTTCTATGCACAGCAATGTGCAAACTGATTCAAGAATTGAACTTATCGCTGGACGTGGTATCTGGCGGTGA
>CAJCHQ010000632.1 GCA_903970295.1 Bryobacterales bacterium | reverse complement strand
TGTTCTGGTGTTGTCCGCCTTTACCATGCCCTCTTTGCGTGATGATCTCAATTTCTGCAGCCGGCACATCGTTGGCCGACTGGTCTCGCACCAGGGGCAGTACTGCCACGGAAACAGTGGATGTGTGTCTGCGTCCTCTCGATTCAGTAGGGGGAACGCGTTGCACTATGTGTTTGCCTGATTCATTGCTGAACAAATCCCAGCAGTTATTGCCCGATATTTTTACGGACCAGGCACTTTCGGATTCATAAACGATTTCAGATGAAAAACCTGCGTCCCGTGCATATCGTAGATATGCCGCTAACAAGTCTCTAGCAAACGATCGAGAATCAGCTCCACCCTCGCCGGCATGGATGTCTACAACAAGGCTAAAGTCTTTGCGACCGATAGGCGTTGGCGGTGAAATTTGCTTGTTTAGACATGACCATTACCTCCAGCGGTAGTGATCGCATTATAACATCGAAGTCGAAATCGACAAGTCGAAGTCAAATCGAAATCAACAACTCAAAACGGGAAAATCGACAGATTGAAGTCGGCACAAGGTCTGGTTTGCCATTTTAGCGCTCCACACTGGCCATCATGGCTGGCTCGTAACGGTCTCCGGAAGTCTGTTGAGCCAACGAGTTCAATTCCTCGAGATCATTTTTGTCCAGATGAATCTTCCAGGCATTCGCGTTTTCTTCAATATATTTCAAACGTTTGGTGCCGGGAATGGGGACGATGTTTTCACCCTGATGCAAGGTCCAGGCAATAGCTACCTGGGCCGCGGTGGCACCATATTTCTTGCCGATGCGATTGACGACTTCGACCAATTGCAAATTCTTTTTGAAGTTTTCGCCTTGATAGCGTGGATCATTTCGGCGGAAGTCGTTTTCAGGAATGTCATCGAAACTCTTGATCTCACCGGTGAGAAAGCCGCGTCCAACCGGGCAGAAGGGCACAAGACCGATGCCGAGTTCTTCTAGCACGGGAATGATTTTTTCTTCCAGTCCGCGCTCCCATAAAGAATATTCTGATTGAAGCGCCGATACTGGAAATTCTTTGTGCGCTCGGCGAATTGTTCGGGGACCAGCTTCTGACAAACCGAAGTATCGTACTTTCCCCTGGGCTACGAGTTCCGACACAGCTCCGGCGACTTCTTCGATCGGTACTTTGGGGTCGACTCTGTGCTGATAGAACAAATCGATCACATCGATACCGAGGCGCGTCAACGACTCGTCCGCGACTGCTTTGATTCTTTTGGGATGACTATTAGATTCATAAGGACCGCTGCCCTCGATTTTGAAACCAAATTTGGTGGCAATGATTGCTTGCTCGCGCTTTCCTTTCAGGGCCCGACCCAAGAGTTCTTCGTTTTTATATGGTCCATAAACCTCGGCTGTATCGAAGAAATCTACGCCGAGCTCAAGGGCTCGGTGAATGACTTTGATCGATTCGTTATCGTCTCTTTCGTCGGCTTTGCCGTACGATTGGCTCATGCCCATACACCCGAGCCCAATCGCTGCGACTTCTAATCCCTTGGTTCCGAGTTTACGTTTTTGCATGATTTGCTCCGCTTATTCTGTTCGGGCCGAATACCAATACGAATTGCTATTGAGAATCTCCGGGAAAGCCAATGGCTGTGATTGAGAATCGATCATCTTTTCAGATTACAGCGAATTGGTTTATGGGGGGCAATGTTTCAAGCAATGTGATGTTGTTGACAACATTTATATCAATGTGCCATCGCGACAGCTCATTGCAAATCACACTCGCAGCAGGCCAATTCTGCTTTCGATTTGGCTGCTAGGCGTATAGTTCTACACCACCATATGCTGCCCGTCGGCTGCCACTTTTACTTCCGATTCATCACTCTTAGCCGCGGCGAAGGCGGCTTTCAATGCTCGATGCCAGCCGACATATTCTTGTTTGCGATCATTTTTTGGTTTCACCGAGTAATCGTGCGACCAGCAATCGGACACTCGAGCCACATCGCGGATGACACCGCATTTGATACCGGCAAGAGCGGCAACGCCCCAGGCCGTAGATTCTGTTTGAGCCGATTTGAGAACAGGCACACCCAGTAGATCGGCTTGAAATTGCACGAGAAACTTATTCTTTGTGGCACCGCCGTCGACGCGCAATTGCGAAATTGGTCGACCATGATCTTTCATGTCTTGAGCGATATCGGCGACTTGATAAGTCATTGCCTCAATTGCTGCTCGCACCAGATGTGCTTTGCCACTGCCACGTGTTAATCCGACGATGGTTCCGCGCACATCTGAATTCCACCAGGGAGAGCCCAGTCCCGCCAGAGCCGGGACAAAATAAACGCCTTCGTTTGATGATATCGAAAGCGCCAGCTCTTCGGCTTGATCGCTGGACTCGATTATTTCCAGACCATCGCGCAACCACTGAATCGCCGCTCCCGCAACGAAGCTCGCGCCTTCGAGGGCGTAAACAGGATTTTCGTTCTCAAGTTTCCAGCCGACTGTGGAAAGCATGCCTGGCGTAAATATCACTTTCGAGCCGATATTTGCTAGAAGAAAACTGCCCGTGCCGTAAGTGCATTTGGCCATGCCGGGGTCAAAACATCCCTGTCCAAAAAGTGCTGCTTGCTGGTCACCGAGGTCGCTCAAAATTGGTGCCTCGAAGCCGAGCAAATCACTTCGCGTGGTGCCGAAGTTGGCATTGGAAGCCACTACCTTTGGCATCATCGATTGGGGCACATTGACTCGTTCCAGCAAGTCAGGATCCCAGTCCAGATTATTGATACTGAATAGCATCGTCCGCGATGCATTGCTTGGCTCGGTCAAATGATTTTGTTCTCTGGTCAGATTCCAGATCAGCCAGGTGTCGATTGTGCCAAACGCCAACTCTCCTTTTGCTGCCAATTGGCGGGCACCCTCAACCCGATCGAGGATCCAGGCGATCTTGGGACCAGAAAAATAGGCATCCGGTACCAATCCGGTCTTCAGTCTGAACCACTCAGCATCTACTTTCAGCTTTTGTGCTGCTTCCTGGGTGCGGCGGCACTGCCACACAATCGCCGGATGAATCGGCTTGCCGGTTTTGCGGTTCCAAACGACGGTTGTCTCGCGCTGATTGGTGACGCCGACGCAAGCGATATCGGTTGGCTTAACGGCGGCGTTGACGATCGATTCCTTGATGCACTTAATCTGGACGGAGAGAATTTCGCTGGCATCGTGCTCGACCCAGCCTGGTTGCGGAAAATATTGTTTAAATTCCTGCTGACCTACCCCTAGCGGTTTGCCTTCAGGATTGAAGACGATTGCTCGACAACTTGTTGTCCCCTGATCAATACTGAGTATGGCGTCTTTCATTGTTTGCACCTGATGGGTCCAGAAATTCTATTCTTTTAGTGTATGGAACTCAATCTCCACCGCGCCATCGATCGACTCCTTTCTCCGGGTAAACCCGATAGAGAGCCGCGCGCGAACCAAGTTTATAACCTCGCGCAAAGGATCAATAAAATCATGAATATCTCACCACAGTCCGGCAATAGTTTGCTTGGTACATGCAACGTTTGCGGCAAGCCTGTGCACGAATTGGTGGCCGGTGTGCCTTCATTCCCGGGTGGTAGCAAATTCGCTTGTTCTCAATGCGGTAAAGAAGTCTGCGCAGGCTGCTACAGCCAATCACGCAAACAATGCGTGCGTTGTACGACCAATCGCGATTCCTGGTGCAAGACCCCGAAAGTGATTTAGAGTCAGGGAAATTCCTATCTGCGGTGGCGTACCGACGAACGTTTCAAGCTGACCGCATTATCGCTTCGCTTCCATACTTCTTTGCCGTGCGCCCTTGCCAACAAAGATAGAAGACGGTTCAGATTATAGCCGTTGTTAGTTCGGGAACGAGAATCTCTTCCGGCAAATTCAATGTTTCTGAGCCCCGTCAGCAGTGTCAGCGCCAGTGCTGCTCGCGCTGGCTTTGGCGGCCGGTTTGGCGTGCACTCCAGTAATTTCCATTGAGGGCAAATTTTTGACAGCGGCGTTGAATCTTGCCTCAGCGTTGACGCGAGACATGTAGCCAGCCTGGAGCAATTCATCCGCTGAGAATTTGATCGCTTCCATGACCACTGTCGTGAGCAATTCCAATCTCCTGGCCCGGCTGCCCGGACCTGTGATCAGGTTCTTCATCTTGCGCCCGCCCTCGGTCTTGATGGTGCTGGCGTAGGCATCGACTTTGGGGATGTGCATGAAAAAGGTCAAGGCCGGGTTGCCGTGCTCGGTTTGGTAAGCCAGGCATCGGTAATAAAGATCGTTGCAAACAAAAGTCCCGGCGTGGTGAGAGGTTTTGGCCGGCAAACCGAGCTTTTTCAAGTGTTCGACCAGCGCCGGCAGCGGAAATTCAGTTTTCAGAGCAAGCGGCCCTGGCTGGATTTCTTCCTCATCATAAGTGTGACCATAATTGTCTTGAATGCGATAGTGCCTGATATTGAGAGCCACTCGCTCGAGGTTTGGGCGGGCGCGGGGAGTTGTCAGCCCCTGCCCGAGCATAATTAGAATCGTTTGCGCATAACGTGTATCAGCAAGAATCGGTTCCAACAGATCCCAAGCGCCATTACAGCAGGTGGGCAGAACAACATTTTGCAACACTATGGGCGCTTCGAATCCCGGCACCTTGACGTGATCTGGCAAGGCCCTGACTACCAATTCAGAGGGATTGCCAGTATTGCTGCCAAAAGTATTGAAGCCCGTGATAATGCAGCGCACTCTCGACGGGCGCTCATTTTTGCCACTTTGTTTGCTTTGGAGCAAAGACGCTCGGTTGGACATATTCACCATGGTGTAGAATGAACCCTCGTGCCGAAGTGGCGAAATGGCAGACGCAGCTGACTCAAAATCAGCCGGGGCTTAAACCCCGTGTCGGTTCGAGTCCGACCTTCGGCAAATTTTTTAAATACGATCATCAATCCGAATTATCGCTCGCCTCACGGTGTTCTTGTTCAGGTGCCAGGGATGGCTGATGACACTAGGTTAGTCGCACTCTTGGTGCGCCGTTCCCTTGTACTTTCATTGTATTGTTTTTTTCATTTCTTGCTTGCTGTTTTGCGCCTGGCCGCAAGAGATTTACATCGTTTTTCGAGCTTTATCTTAGCCGACAATCACGACTGGCCGCCGTTTTGGATCGGGCTCGATTTTGCGCAGAATCTCTCTGGTCACGGGCGCTGTTTCACCTTCGCCAAAGAAAATATATTTGAATACATAGCCCAGAGGGTGACCCTCCGTCCAGCCAAAATAGGCATGCGGGATGCATTGTGTCGTATCGCGAATATGCAGTAACAGAGTCGCCACGGCATTGGGAATGGCTGAACTGCGGCAGCGCATGATCCTGAATCCATCGATTTCTTCGCCTTTAAATTTGAGGCATTCTTCCGAGAATTCGGAAGGGTCGGTGAGGGTCATCTCTAGAAAGACGAAGGAAGCCTCGTCAAGCGTTAGTTTGTGGATTTTGCGGGTCTCCAGCTCTTTTTCCGCGTATTTCGTCGAGCCGTCCGGACGATGGGCGAGCAGACAAATGCCACCAGCAGTCTGCAGCGAATCTTTGAGGAATTGTTTGCTCAATTGATCCAGCTCGACGGTTTGAGTGCGAAGCTCCAATGAGCGCAGCATGCGCGATATGAGCGAACTGACGACAATGGCGAGGATAAACAGAGAGGCAATTTGCAGACCTTCCGGGCGTTCGATGATGTTGGCAATCGTGGTGTAAATGAAGACAATCAAAATCGCGGTGAAGCCGATGCGTTTGCCGACCGATTCTTTCCAGACCCGCATGGCAACAGCCAGGGCGGCGGACGTGAAAAGGACGAGCACGCCTGTTGCATAAGCACCTGCCTGGGCATCGACATCGGCGCGGAAGACCAGAGTGACGACTAATGTGATCACCGTGAAAACGATCACCAGCGGTCTCTGGGCCCGGGTCCAATCTGGTGCCATGCCGAATCTGGGCAAATAGCGCGGCACGAGGTTGAGCAACCCGGCCATGGCGGAAGCTCCAGCGAACCAGAGAATGAGAATCGTGCTCACATCGTAGACAGTGCCGAAGCCTTCGCCACAAAGTTTGTGAGCCAGGTAGGCCAGGGCTCTGCCATCCGCCTCAGCGCCATGTTGGAAAAGTTGTGGTGGAATCAAAACAGTCGTGATCACAGCGCTAAACATCAGATAAATGGCCATGATCACGGCTGCCACTAAGAGCAATCTGCGCGCATTTCTGATCCGACCGGCTGGCGCCTCTGGTTGGTCGTCTGCCGCTCCTTTGATCAGCGGCATAACAGCGACACCGGTTTCGAATCCGGACATGCCCAGCGCTAATTTGGGGAAAAGAATGACCGAAGTGCCAATCATCATCAAGATTGACTTGTAAGAAGTCGTCAGGTCGACTGTCCAGGCACTGAGCAATGTAGGATTTTTCAACAGTTCGTCGCAACCCGCGCAAATCACGACTGTGTTGCAAGCGAGATAGAGCACGACCAACAAAACCGAGATACCAATAGCTTCTCGGAAACCCTTGAGAAATACTCCTCCCAATATCAGAAGCATGATTATTGTGACGCCGATTTTGTTCTGCAACCAGATAGGGGCCCAGGGGTTGGTGATGATGTGAGCTGTCGCATCCGCCGCTGAAAGTGTAATTGTGATGATGAAATCAGTTGCCGCAAAACCGAGCAGGACCAGAATCATCGCCTTGCCTCTCCAGCCAGGCACCAGACGCTCGAGCATGGCGATGCTGCCTTGTCCGAACGGACTTTCTTTGGCCACGCGTCCGTAAAGCGGCACCAGCCCGAACAGAGTCACTAAGACTACGATCAAAGTCGCTAATGGTGAGAGCACGCCGGCGGCAACAAAGGCAATACCCGGCTGGTATCCAAGCGTCGAGAAATAGTCGACTCCGGTCAAACACATCACATTCCACCAGGGGGATTGATGCTTGACAACGGCTTTGTGATCCTGCCGAATTCCCTCGATCAACCAGCGGCGCATTTGATTGCGCAGATTATGGGCTCGCCGGTCGCTTTGTTTCTTCGCCTCGGATTGACTGGTATTTTCGTTCAACGCCTTGTTTCCGTTGGTTGTGGGGTAGATTTGCCTGGTTTGAGGCTTGACTAGTTGCCCACAGATACAACAATACCCGTCATCGGGGTGTCGATCAAATCGCAGAATTTCCGCTCTAATTTGACTTAAAAGGGCGACAGCGAAAAACGATCAAACAAGGCAGTGATCAGAATAATCACCGCTAAATCAGTCAAACCAGCGTGGGCAATGATGGACAAAGTGATATTAGACGTTCGCTTATAGAGTAAAGCCAGAAAAGCGCCGTAGACAGTCAAAGCGAGGACGCCAATTTCAGGACCGGGAGGATAGAGAATAAGGCGAAGCATCGGATAATGAAAAAGAGCCGCAGCAAAAGAAGACCAAAGCAGCGCTAGGCTTTTGTTTTGCGGTTTCAGTCGCTCGATCTGATTGAGGACTACCCCGCGCCAAAACAATTCTTCCAACAAAGGATTGACCAGAACAAAGTAGATGCTCAATGCCAAGAAAGTTTCCTTCTGATAACCCTGCTCTTTCAAAACAGCGATGGCATGGCTGCTGTCGAGCAAATAATCGCCTGTAAATTTGTACAACCCAATCGTGGCCACGCTGAAGACCGCAGCTGCCAGCACAAGCGCGCATAATTGCTCAGGCTTTGGTCGCCGCCAATCACGTCGCCACAGCTTTCGCCCCCAGATGATTGCCGGAATCAGACAAATGACGTGATAAGCAAGCAAGGTAATCAGCGCATTCTTGACGAAATGCATGCCAATCCAGATAATCAGGCACGGCAATAAACTGAGAGCAAAAATCAGTGCCAAGATCAACTCACTTGATAGTTTGATTATTGGCCGGAAGGGTCACACCGAGTGCTAACAATTTGCGCTTGATCTCGGGCATGGCCGCTCTGGCTGCGGCGATACCGGCATCGATGCCGCGACTGGCATCGCTTTTCTTGCGTGAAATCAAAGTGATTCCAGTTGTGTTTGGGTGAATCAGGATATCCGCTTTCTGACCCTGCAGCGCGTCTTGTTGTGCCAACTGAATCTTGAGGGCTTGGGTGCTGACTGAACCAATTCTACGAAAAGTGGTCAGTGGCAGTTCGGTCAGGTATTCGTCTATATCCACGGCGATGACAAAATCGGCGCCCATATCCCGCACGTGACTGACGGGCAA
>CAJCHQ010000631.1 GCA_903970295.1 Bryobacterales bacterium | reverse complement strand
AATCACAACAATCACAACAAAATGAATGGCCCAATCTGACTATTTTGACCAAACTGAACGCAGCGGCACAGCCTGAAACAGCTTGAGGATTTGCCTCACGATCTTTGCCCTTCAGTCCGAACGGTTTCGCGTATCCTTGACAAGAAGATAGAATCGAAGGCTTCTACCAAGATCAGACTTTCAAGCGAACGAAGTCAAGGACACGGATGTCGGCATCAGCCAAAATAGCCATTCTCGGGGCTGGCAGTTGGGGAGCAACACTAGCTCGTATTTTTTCCCTGGCCGGCAAGCATGTCTGCCTGTATACGCGCGATCCGGAAAAGGCAGCCCAGATTAACAGCGAGCATCGGCTTGACAAACCAATTGTCGTTTCCATCCCGGAATCTGTTAGAGCCAGCGATGATTTGGCTGAGGTGCTCACCGATGCACGCATCATAATCTTTTGCTGCACGTCGCAATCTGTGCGCCAACTGGCTGAAAAAGTGGCACCCCGGATCGACCCCGAGAGCCAGTCGCCGCCTATCATAGTCAGTGCCGTCAAGGGTTTGGAACTGGAGACGCTCTATCGAATGTCCGAGGTGATTCACGACGTTATTGCCGGCGTCGAAGTTTGTTGTTTATCGGGACCGAACCTGGCCCCCGAAATCGTGCGTGGTCTGCCGGCTGCCTCGGTGATAGCCTCTGCCAACGCCACAACTGCAAGCGCCATTCAAAATGAGTTGAGCATCTCCAAATTTCGCCTATACACAAATAACGACATGATTGGCGTCGAATTAGGCGGCACCCTAAAAAATGTGATCGCCATAGCGGCTGGGGGCGCCGATGGCTTAAAGCTTGGTAGTAATGCCAAAGCGGCGCTGCTCACACGCGGTTTGGCCGAGATGACAAGATTGGCAGTCGCTATGGGCGCCAAACCCCTCACTTTAGCCGGTCTTGCCGGTATGGGTGATTTGCTGGCCACTTGCGAAACGACAACTTCTCGCAACTACAGGCTCGGCAACGAATTTGTCAAAGGCAAAAGCTTGCCCGATATCTTTGCTGAGATAGGGGCCGTAGTTGAAGGCGTGCCGACGGCGCGAGCAGTATGCGAGCTTTCCAAGCGGCTGAAAATCGATATGCCCATCGCCCAGCAAGTGGACGATGGGCTGAGCGGGAAAACTTCGGCAGAAGGCGCGATAATGACCCTGATGAGCCGCCCCCTGGGGAGCGAGCAATAAGGAAGCGAGGTAAATGTGGCGAAACGGCTATTGATGCTCTCTTGGGAGTACCCACCGCGGGTAATTGGCGGACTGGCGAGGGTTGTGGCCGCCCTTTCCAAAGAAATTGCCAATTTGGGGTGGGAAGTGCATGTCGTCACTGCTGATCATCCGGGCGAACCCGAGCATGGTATGGACGGCAAAGTGCATATCCATCGCGTTAAGACTCAGACCGATCCCACTCCTGACTTCGTTACCTGGGCCCATCGTCTCAATTTCGGTTTGTTGCAATACGCGATCCAGATTCATCGCAAAACACCTTTCGACATTATTCACGCTCACGATTGGATGGTCACCGATGCCGCCTGGGTCATGAAAACGGGCTACGGTGTCCCGTTTGTGGCCACAGTGCACGCCACTGAATCAGGTCGTAATCATGGCATTCACAATGATTTGCAGCGTTATATTCATCAGATCGAATGGCGCTTGACCTTCGAAGCCTGGGAAGTAATCGTCAATAGTCATTCGATGCACGATGAATTGCGCAGACTGTTCGACATTCCGGCTGACAAAGTGGCGATCGTTCCCAACGGCACAGACCCCGATGCTTTCGATTTTGTCGTCGACAAAGCTGGGCTGCGCGGTAATTTCGCTTCCCAGTCCGAGCAAATCATTCTTTACGTTGGTCGAATCGTGCGCGAAAAAGGCGTTCAGGTCATGCTCGATGCTGCTCCGCAAGTGCTCACCGGCTGCCCGGGGGCGCAATTTCTGGTAGTTGGCACTGGCTATTATCTTGATGACATGAAACGGCAAGCTGAACAGATGGGAATTTCTCATCGAGTGAAATTTCTAGGCTATGTCAGTGATGATGATTTGAAGCTGCTTTATAAGATTGCTGACGTTGTCTGCATTCCCAGTCTCTATGAGCCTTTCGGCATTGTCGCTCTGGAAGGCATGGCGGCTGGCGTGCCGGTCGTCACCTCTGACGCAGGCGGTTTGCGCGATTTTGTCGAAAACGGTGTAACAGGAATGACAACATATGCCGGAGACTCGGGCAGCCTGGCCTGGGGACTGCTTCAGGTGTTGCGCGATCCGCAGTTGGCGAACCACTTGAAGAAAATTGCCTACGAGAAGGTAAAAGAGATCTATAACTGGAAAGTAATAGCTAAACTCACCGAGGAAGTCTACAACCGCGTGTTGGAGCAATCTAACATCATGGGTCACGACCTGGTGGCATCGACGCCCAAGGAACCTTTAAAAGTAGTAGCCAAAGCAGCGCCTCCGGGAGGTAGATCGTGACATCATCAGGACGCAACGGCGACTTGAAGCAAGAAATACGCGGCATGAAAGCGGTGATCATGGCCGGTGGCTCGGGTACGCGGCTGAGACCGCTGACCAGCAATTTGCCCAAGCCGATGGTGCCGGTGGCTAACAAGCCGATGGCAGAGCACGTCGTCAACTTGCTCAAAGAGCATGGCTTGAACGACATAATTTTTACCCTTCATTATTTGCCGGATGCCATCAAAGATTACTTTCAAGACGGCACTGATTTTGGTTGCCGCATCTCTTATTCGACCGAAGAAGGGCGACCTCTGGGCACTGCTGGCTGCGTTAAGGCTGTGCAAGACCAGCTGGATTCGACTTTCGTTGTCGTTTCCGGCGACAGCCTAACCGATATCGATTTGACTGCAGCCGTCAAATTTCACAAAGAGAGAAAATCGAAAGCGACAATCGTTTTGAAACGGGTGGAAAATCCGCTCGAGTATGGCGTGGTCATTACCGATGGTGAAGATCGAATTAAACGATTTGTCGAAAAGCCTGGCGCCAGCGAAATCTTTTCCGATACTGTCAATACCGGCATTTATATTCTGGAACCGGAAGTAATGTTGTATGTGGTGCTGGGACGTGAGCAGGATTTTTCCAATGATCTGTTTCCGCTCTTGCTTTTGCGCAATGAACCGATGTTTGGTTATGTCGCCGATGGTTATTGGTGTGATGTCGGCAATCTGGCTGTTTATCGTCAGGCGCATTGCGACGTGCTCGACGGAAAAGTAAAGATTGATATCGGCTTGCCGCAGATTCAGGACAGAGTTTGGGTAGGTGAAGGTACTCAGATCGACTCTACTGTCAAATTGGAGCCGCCTATCATGATCGGCAAGAATTGCCGCATCGCTCGCGAAGCTGATATCGATGCCTATACGACCATCGGTGACAATGTTCTGGTGCAGGAAAAGGCATCGTTGAAGAGACCCGTGATCTGGTCCAATGCTTACATTGGAGCGCAGGCCAGTCTGCGAGCTTGCATCATATGCGAGAAGGCTACTGTACATAATTCTGCTGAAATTCTCGAAGGCGGCATTGTGGGCGCCAATTCTTCAATCGGGCAGGAAGCTGTGATCAGCCCTGACGTAAGAATTTGGCCAGACAAAAATATCGACTCCGGTGCCCGGGTCACGTCGTCTGTGATTTGGGGCACGAGAGCACCGCGCACCCTATTTGGTGCACATGGCGTACGCGGTCTGGCCAATGTTGAAATTACGCCTGAATTCGCAGTTAATCTGGCAGCGGCTTATGGTGCCACTCTTAAAGGTGGACCGGTA
>CAJCHQ010000630.1 GCA_903970295.1 Bryobacterales bacterium | reverse complement strand
AGCACGAGTATAAAGCCAATGACAAGCAGATTTAACTCAACGGCTCACTCAGATTATCGTCCCTTCCGCAACGAGAATGAGTATAGGACAGTGTTTCATTTTTGACGACCTGACGAAAACTAGAAAATTTTGGGAGAAATGTTCTATATAAAAACGTTGAAAATAGCGAAATAAGTAGCTAATCGGGGAATAACAGATTGGGCGCTCGCAATGGACACACCGAAATGCTTAAGTTATGCATTAAAAATCGGCTTTGTGCGCAGCGACCGTGCAAGGCTTTCGCCTCGTTCGGCGGTGCACGTGTGCATGCTCTTATATTTACTGTAAGCGCTGTCGGCGCTTTTAGTTGCTCAGGCATTGCAGCTCCGAGTCTCGCCAATCAGCCAAACGATTCTGGTTTCTCCGGCTCTCTGCCAGTTGCAGGTATCGCCTCAGCGGCAGAGAGTGTCGGTACATCTAGAGTTTTGCAAGGGAAGGCTGAAGCTGTCTCGATTAGAGACAAAAATGCCCGGGCGCTTCAAGGGTCGCAGCTTTACAAACAAGGCGCAGCCGCCATCGACAAAAAGAACTACAAGATGGCAGCAGATCTGTTCAACCGTGCTGGCGTAGCGTGGGATATGGACGGCTCTGAAAAGTTTCAGGCGCAGGCTAAATTCGCCGAGGCCCAATGCCAGAGGTTATTAGGGCAGACGGATAAAGCATCCAGGTCATTTCAAGCTGCAATCGACCTTTTCAATGAGTACGACCCGCTCAGCCCATACTTAAAAGCGGCGCTGGATAATTTGAAAAAGCTGTCTCCCACATTAACCGCTCAGGTTAATCGCGATCAAGCGCGTTACCGCATGCTCGAGGTGCCGACTCGCATTGTCACCGTCGACCGCAACGTCACTTTGAAGGGTGGTCTTTCGGACTTCGGCAGCGCAAACCTGCTTGCACAGAAGGCGACAGCCGATGTTCAATCTGAGTACGTAAATAAAACCGTGCACAAAGCATTTGTGCGCATGACCTGCCTGGAAACTGCCGAACTTGGTTCCAATTACCAGACAGCAGAGAACCGCTGGTATCCATTGCTGGCGAGTGGCAAGACGGTTGCTATCGGCGCGTCTCAGGATTTTCTCACACCGTCTATCAGCGTCAAAATCAACGAGCGCTTTTACAACGTTGCGATCGATTTGCCTGATATCGGTTCGGTCAAACGCACAGTTTTCCTGTTAACCGATGGAAGCCATATCGTCGCTATCGAGCCGAATTCGGAAGATATGTGGAACCTGGTAGGTGACTTCAAACATTCCGAGCCGACATTCACCTGGAAAAAGTTGAGTCACATTCACAAAAAGTCCAAACAACGGAAGGCCTGATAGCGAGACTGCCAACAACCTGTGGGACAATAAAAGCGTTTCGGAGAAATTGGGAGTCACGTGGAAGATGCTAAGAGAGAGCGCATTGCTGAGGACCTCAGGCGCTACAAAGTCGTTCGCACTGTGCTTTCTTATTTTCACACTATTTCAAATCGATATACCGACTGCGAGCGCATGGCATTCGAAGCAACAGCAAAACGATCCTTTGATCAATCAACCCTCGAATGGACAGATAGATAAATGGCACGCTCCTCCAGTTCCTACAAACTGGGGCTTCCCAGATGTGAATGTGCAAGTGGCCAATTTTGCAGTCGCTCACCTCACAAAAAAGGTAGGAAACGGCGAATGCTGGACGCTAGCAAAGCAAGCGTTGCTAGCGGCTGGGGCGGTGCCACCGTCCGGATATGTGTCCGGGCGTGAGCTCATGTCTGGCGAACAGTGGCTTCCCGGCGACATTCTGCAATTTACCAATTGCCAATTTGTCGATGTTCAACCGAATCGACGCTCGACGACGACTTTGGGCACACCAAACCACACAGCCATTGTCTATTCGGTCGTGAACGGAAACGTCACCATACTAGAACAGAACGTAAATAACGATAAGCGCGTGCAAACGCAAGTTCTGAACTTCTCGAACATGGTTAGCGGCAATCTTATCGTTTACCGTCCCATGCCTGGAAATGGTGGGGGCGGTGGTGCCGGTGGCGGCGCACACAGGTGATTTTCAAAATTTGTCTCAAAGTTTGGCGCTCAATTTATTTCCATCTACTTTTCATTCACTTCCATCCACTTCCGTTTACCTTTTAGTAACCTTTAACCGGTAGATTCTTGACATCAGCCGGCAAGCCTTCGTAGTGCCAGAATACGGTTGAATTTGAGGGTATGAAAATGGAAAGTATCACAACCAATATGAAAGTGCGTATTTTTCAAGGTGACTCGAGTATCACGCGCAGTT
>CAJCHQ010000629.1 GCA_903970295.1 Bryobacterales bacterium | reverse complement strand
GGTCAAGCAAAGCGCACCGCCAGTAGTATCGCCGGCGGTCAACTTACGAGCCCGCTGCTCGGTGGGTCGCGTCCCGAATAAGCACCAGATTTGGTGTCCCGGAATCTCGGAATCTTGGAAACACTTAGTAGGGCATGGTGCAAACCATGCCCTTTCTCTGATTAGTGAGGAGAGTGGGGTGGCACCTGATATATCGATCGCCAGAGCAGTGAATGCAATCGGACTTTCAGTCGTCTGCTCGCAAATGTTCATGCTACCCGCAGTCTGCGATCCGGACCAGGAACCGGCTACTAACGTCGACAACGCTTCGCCAAAAGGTGCATGGCTGCACGTACTCACATGAATCTGAGAAAAAACTGCTTCGCCCCAGTCGAACTAATTTGATTGGATTTGCTCGTTTGGAATGAGTGATGCGGTCCTTATTGAAACAATTAACTGTGCCGCCTGAGTGATTGTCGCCGAATTGGGGCATAACTCAAGCACGGGGATAGTTGCTCCTTCAAGCAACAATGGAGGTGCTTTCTATGAATTCTACCGAATTGCCAAACGAATCTCTAAATCTAGTCGCTGACAAAACCTCGCTTGCAGGAAACAATGCAACCACTAGCTGCACTACAGGCAGTTGCATATTTTCCAATTATTACGCGCAGGCATTTCTCATCCCATTTATCGCCGTTACCGCTTACACGCTCTCAGCACCTTGTTCTGCCGGCGGCAATACCTGCATCTTTTCGGCCGCGGCTGTCGGGGGATTGGCCGGGTTGACCAGCATTTTTCTGGTGGCGGGGGTTAAAAAGCTACGCCACCTCAAGGTGGCAAAGACATAGTCAGCGCTTATGGCGCGAATGCCGGCGGCGACCATGATGCGCGGCAGCGGGCGCAGCTTTCGGCAATTCATCATTGAGCGCACCAACTTCTGTTTGATGGCAAACCGTGCCGTCTTCAGAGAAACAGCGATATATACCTTTGGAAACGAGGCGAATCAAGGCGTTTGCACGACGGTCATTGAACGGTCGCTCAACCTGAACCGAGACGATGTAGCGAGCTCCACTTGGCGCGGTTATGATACCGGCGTCACCAACCATCATGCCTATATCGCCAGTTTTGTGCGCGATGGTCGCGCCGGGAGCCATACCCTGATTGAGCAACGTGCGAATACGCGTACGCTTCATGATGTCGAGCATGACGTTTTTTGATTCAGACTGAAGCACTTCACCGCGATCGATGCGCGCCATTAGATACACCAGATCGAATGGACTCGTTTTATTCGTACCAGTAAAGTCACCAAGCATATTGTTGATGCGAGTTTGCTTCAGTCCCCATGCGGCAAATTCGTCGCTCAATTTTTCCTTGCCGCCAAGCAGATCGATAATCATGTTGGTAGCAGTGTTATCAGATATAACCATCATCAATTCTGCTGTTTCTTTGAGGCTGATTTTGGTGCCTGGTGCCCGCCACTGGAGCCAGCCGGAGCCACCAGTGATCAGATCCTGGCGAATCAGCATCGGCTGATCGAATTTGACTTCACCACGGTCGATGGCAGCAAGCAAGCTGACTAAAATCGGCAACTTGATCATGCTCGCGGCAGCAAATTCCTGGTAGCCGTTCAAATCGAGATAGCGACCGTTTTTGGGATCGTAGACAAAGATACCGGTGCGTAATTTAGGAATGTTAGTCGCTTCTTGCAAACGCTCTTTCAGCTCATCCATCGGATATGCAAGTGATAACGGTGCCGCAGGAAGTGCTAATACAGTTTTGCCGGCCGGCTTGGATGTAGATAGGGGACCGGCTGGCAGAGCGGCTCCTTGAAGCAGGACAAAAACTGCAGCCATACCCATGTAACGCGAAAGCCGGCTAAGAGATGACGGGCGCCATTTGCCGTCGCGACAAGAGGAGCAAGAAGAGCTCGGGCTTAGGCTTGTGCCAGTGACTGGTGCTCGCCTATTGCGCTCGTTGCCCGAGGGCATTCGCGTATTGACGCGGCGCTCGGTAGCACGGGTATCGTCGGTTCGATTCTCGGTGTATATCTGCAAGCGCCAAATCTTTCAAGGAATCCACAACTATTCTAGCGAAGACTTTGACAAACGAACCCACTAACTTTCTAAGTCGACTATTTTTTTATGCGGACCGATTTATGCCACCACCTTTGGCACTATTCATTTTGCACCAAACGGCTACGCGATCCGCGTTTCTCACGTGGCACCAGAAGATATAGCAAAAGAAATGCCAGCGTAGAGAGACTGACCGCCAGTTTGACACTATTAGAAAGATCAGTGCGCGGCGAAATAAAACCCTCGATCGTTCCAGCCACCAGAAAAATCGGCACACAGCCACCGAACATACAAGCTGCATCCTTTGCCACCATCTTGAGCGACTCCACCCTTTTGTTCTGTCCGGGAAAGAGCAGCGATTTGGCTAAGAGCAAGCCGGCGCCACCACAGATAAATATGGCGCTCATCTCCAGAATGCCGTGCCCAGCAACGAATTGCCAGAGTTTGGCATCCATGCCGTGCGCTTTGCACAAGCCCAGAACTGTGCCTATACTCAGACCATTAGTGGCGAGCACGAACACGGTGCCAATACCGAAGGTGATGCCAAACACGAATGCCAAAATCGCTACCTTGATATTGTTAGTGGCAATTAGACTGGCCATTGGTGCACTCATGTCCTGGGCCGAATCAGTCCACATATGATGATGCTCGATCATATTCCACAATTCTTCAGGCACCAGAGGATGTCCTTTTGCCACTTCCAGCTGAGCAAAGTGATTGTCTTGTTGAACGAGAACAAAACTGATATAGAAGGGAGCGAAGAAAATCAGAAAAGCCGAGAGCACATAAATCACGTGCTGCCTGACGAGCGCCGGAAAGCCGTACCAGATAAAGTTGACAAAGTCCACCCACCGATTACTTTTGGTTTGATAGACTTGGTTGTGCGCCTTTACTACGAGATTATTGAGATAAACCTGCACGTCTTGCCCAAGCTTCATGGCTCTAGCTCTAGAGAGGTCGGCAGAGGTAGCCCTGTACAGTCGCCCCAAATCCTGTAATTGGTAGCGGTCGAGGCTGCTCAAGCCGGAGGATTCCCCGAGGCGCAACAACTCTTCCAGTTTTTGCCAGGATGGATTTCTTGATTTCAGCCAGCGCTCTACGTTCATGTTTCCAAAAGGTCTTCTATGCCAAGTCCAGATTACTCTATCTCTACCCCGGAGAATGTTGACCTACACCTCGAGCTGGCTGGGCTGGGCAACCGCATCTTAGCTTGTCTGGTCGACAAGCTCATTATCGGTGGTGTGCTCCTGGTTTTGGCGGGGATTTTGTGGCTGATCGATTTCGCTGTGGGCCTGGGTGGGTTTGGTGCCACAGTCAAAAATCTGGCTACGGCACTCCTACTAATGTTCGGCATTCTAGCGGCTTTTGCCCTGCTTTTTGGCTATAACATTTTCTTCGAAGGCACCTGGCAAGGCCAGACGCCGGGCAAAAAAATGGTGCAGATCCGGGTGATAGATCGCAGCGGCCAACCAGTTTCGTGGTCGGCCGTTTTTATCCGCAACATGATTCGCGTGCTCGACGAAAACCTTGTTTTAATCGGGCTTTTGAGCATGATTATCGATCGCAACGAACGGCGATTCGGCGATTTGGCCGCTGGCACGCTCGTGATTCGCGAGCGACTGCCTGAGCTATCGACAGCCAAGATCGTCTTACAATACACGGTCGATCAAGGTGACATGCTCGATGTCGGCAGAGTGACGCCGCAGGAATATGACCTTCTGGTCAGCTTCTTGAAAAGGCGCACACGCATGGCGAAAGGGCAGCGGCCAATCGTAGCCAGACAACTCGAAGAACACTTTCGCAGCAAGCTCGAAGAGCCGGGGCAAGGCGAGGATGCTGAGCCGTTCCTGGAGAAGGTCTACAGCGCCTATCAATCACGCGCTCAGAGCTGAATCTCAATCTAACGTTTGTCGATTGACTCGTATTTCAGGTTTTTGGCGCCAGTGTATTCGGCACGCGGGCGGATCAAACGATTGTTGCTGTACTGCTCGAGGATGTGAGCAGCCCAGCCGGACATGCGGCTGATCGCAAAAATCGGCGTGAATAGATCGGTGGGAATCTGGAGCATGTAATAAACCGATGCCGAATAGAAATCGACATTGGCATAGAAACCCTTTTCCTTCATCACGATCTCTTCGATCTGCCGAGACATCTCAAACCATTTCGTCTCTTTCTGCAGTGTGCCCAATTGTTCGGACATCTGCCGGAGATGATGAGCACGAGGGTCTTCGGTCTTATAAACACGATGACCAAAGCCCATTACTTTCTGGTGCTCGTCGAACATTTTCTTGATGAACGGCTCGACGTTGTTCGGAGTATCGATTTTGATCAACATCTTGATCACTTCCTGATTGGCGCCGCCATGAAGCGGTCCTTTCAGGGTGCCGATCGCCGCGACAGTGGCGGAGTGAATGTCGGTCAAGGTGGCGGCGGCAACACGCGCTGCAAATGTCGAGGCGTTTAGTTCATGGTCGGCATGGAGAATGAGCGCAATGTCGAGCGACTTAGTGCTCACGTCATCCTGGACAGCCCCTCTGAGCATGTAGAGGAAATTCGCGGCAAGAGTGAGATCGGTTTTTGGCTCTTTGAGCTCGCGTCCTTGGCGGATGCAATCCCAATATGCAACGATGGTCGGCAGCTGCGAGGTAAGGCGAATTGCTTTGCGCGTCGTTGCATCCTTGCTGTCATCCAGTCCATCCGGGTCATACATCGATAACAGCGAGACAACTGTGCGGAGCACTTCCATTGGCAATGCCTTTTTCGGCATCGCTTTCATAGCAGCGACCACTTCTTTCGGCAAAGCCCGATGTGTAGCGAGTTCTTTGGAAAAGCTTTCCAACTCTGCTTTGAGCGGCAGCTTGCCAAACCAAAGCAAATAAACGACTTCTTCAAACGTGGAGTGTTCAGCCAGGTCGTGAATATCGAAGCCGCGGTAGATTAATCGGCCATTTTTACCGTCCACGTCGCAAATTGCGGAATCCGCTGCGACAACATCCTCAAGCCCTGACATAGCGTGCTCCCATATCAAATGTGTCCGAGGTTTTTATACACCAAATGACAACCATTTAAGATTTACCAACCCTTAAGTTCTTGCTGCGGGCTCAAGCGTTTATCTGCGCCCACGAAAGATATATTATCTAATTTCTCGACGGCGTGAGGCTAACCGTCGACCTTGACAATTGGCAACGCTACCGTTCTATGTTGAGGCAATGACGATGAGAAGAAATGGTGTTGCAGGTAGTGTCAATCTGCAAATCTTGTTTTTCTATTTTTCGATCTGCATTTTTCATTTTCTGAGCTCACCTTTAGCAGCAAATGCTCAAGAGTCCGGCTTTGAAAGGGCAAAATTGGCCGATCTTGAAGTTCGAGTTTGGAAACCGGCCACAAAAGGCAAAGCGCCTCTCGTCTTCTTTTCGCATGGCTTTCACGGCTCGAATCTGCAAAGTAAATTTCTTGCTCGCCATCTCGCTGATGCCGGCTATTTTGTCTTTGCTCCCAATCACCAGGACGCAAATGGAAAGTCGACGGGTTGGCAGCCGGTTGTGCCGTTTAAGAACGTGAAAGATTGGTCTGATGCCACTTACCGAGATCGGGGCGAAGACTTCCAAAAGCTTCTCAAAGCCTTGCACGAAGACAAAACCTTGGCGGACAAAATTGACTTTTCAAAAATCGGTCTTGTTGGCCACTCTCTGGGCGGTTATACCGTGCTTGGGCTTTCTGGTGCTTATCCGAGTTGGAAATTGGCTGGGGTTAAAGCAGTTGTCGCCTTATCTCCTTACTGCGAGCCGTTCGTTGTACACGACCAATTGAAGAATATTCAGATACCGGTTATGTACCAGGGTGGCACACGCGATTTCGGCATAACGCCGACCGTCAAGCGGCCCGGCGGCGCTTTTGATAAAACCCCAGGGCCGGCTTATCTTGTCGTATTCGACCAGGTCGGACACCTCGGTTTTACAGATCTGGATAAAGACTCTGCCCACCACGATTTAATCGATTACTACACGCTGGCATTTTTGAATAAATATGTGCGCGGCGAAAACAATGGCGACATCGAAAAGAAGC
>CAJCHQ010000628.1 GCA_903970295.1 Bryobacterales bacterium | reverse complement strand
TGCCCATCGCACCGGTGGCAAACCCGGGTCTCAGCTCATTGCGCGCGGCCTTGCAACCTGCCAAAACAGACTACATATACTATGTGCGCAATCCGGCAAGAAACGATGGCGCTCACAATTTCTACAATAATGAAGCGCAGTTCGAGCAGGGGGTGCAGGCCCTGAGAGATTGGGAAAAACAACGGGATGCCCAAATTGCCGGAGCGACGCACAGACAACCATCCGGAATACAACTGCCGGCTGCCGTCCCAGAAAGTGCCCCGGCACAAACACCGCCGAGAGCTCCGACAGCACAACAAACTGCGGCGACGTCCACGAGCCCGCACGGTCAGACTAAACCGCAAACACAAAACCAGCAAAAGATGACCACTTCCTCAAAGCACTCGAGTGCAAAACAGCGGTCGACGGCGGCACACCGTCAGTCAAAAACGCATATGCATAAGCATTCGACAGGGCACCACTGATGATGCAATGCATGGTGCTTCACAAAGCCGGGACGGCACTCGAAATGCTCAATCGAGAAGTACCCAAACCCGGTCGTGGAGAACTTCTGCTTACAGTAAATGCCTGCGGCGTTTGCCGAACTGATCTGCATATAATCGACGGGGAATTGAAAAAGCCGCATCTCCCCTTGGTAATCGGGCATGAGATCATCGCCAGTGTCGCTGCTCTTGGTGAAGATACGCACGGTTTCACAGTGGGACAGGCGGTAGGCGTTCCCTGGCTCGGCGAAACATGCGGACATTGTCGATTTTGCACCTCCGAACGAGAAAATCTTTGCGACCAGGCAAAGTTCACCGGTTACGATCGCGATGGCGGATATGCCACACACACTGTTGCTAAAGCGGACTTTTGTTTTCCACTGCCCCCCGGCGTCAATCCCATCGATGCAGCACCGCTCATGTGCGCCGGTTTGATTGGCTGGAGAACACTTAAATTAGCCGGGCCGGCTAAACGGATAGGTATTTACGGGTTTGGCGCCGCGGCACATATCGTCATTCAGGTGGCCATCTTTCAAGACAGAGAAGTGTACGGATTCACTAGACGCGGTGATGACAGCGGGCAAGAATATGCGCGCGGTATGGGTGCCGTGTGGGCAGGTGCGTCCGATGACCAGCCACCAAAGCCTTTGGATGCAGCTCTCATATTTGCGCCTGCAGGCGAATTGATCCCTCTAGCCTTGAAAGCATCCGACAGAGGTGCTGTCATCGTTAGTGGTGGCATACACATGAGCGATATCCCGTCTTTTCCGTATGACATACTTTGGGAAGAAAGATCTATCAAGTCGGTTGCTAACCTGACAAGGCAAGATGCTATCGAGTTCCTGGACGTCGCGTTCAAGATACCAATCAAAACTAATGTGCATCAATATGAACTTAAGGATGCAAATCAGGCATTAGCAGACTTGAGAGCAGGGAAATTCCATGGCGCGGCAGTGCTGAAGATGCCTGGCATTGACAATAACTGAGGCGAACCAGGCTAATATGTCGTCTACACAACATCTGCGCCAGCCATCTTGGGGTTATCCGTAGTCCGGGAAATTGCCGCGTGTGTCAAACTGGGAAAACTCAGGTCAGAAACGCATGGCAGCGGAAAGAAAACCTACAGCTCCTGTTGCAATAAAACAGCCATTCTCTGACGAGTTGGCCGAGAAAGTGGTTTTGCGGCAAACGGAAGCCGATGTACCAGCGCACGAAGATGGGCTGGGCGGTGATGTCGCGGAGGCGGTTGAGAGAGAGGAGGTAGACAGTCGGGCAGAAACGAATACTGCTTCAACAACTGAGACGACTGAGACGACTGCACCGACTGGCACTCACACGCATACCGTTGCTGACACGACAGCAAATACTACACCTGCGCTAGCGACACTGCAAAACAAACCGCGCCCTCTTCCTTCCGCGCATTTTCGCAACGCGCTCAATACCGGAGCAAGCGGGCCAAAGCTCGAACCGCAAATACGAGATATCAAATATGCGACTTTGTGGAGTCGATTTGTCGCCAATTTATTCGACTCGTGCGTGGCCGGCTTGATCGGCGCCATTACTCTCATGCTTGTAATCTACATAGCACCAGCAAACACGATCGAACCAATCTTTGGCAGCAACTGCTTTTCAGAGATTGGCCCCGCCGTCGAGCCACCTTCGGCAAGCGCTTGCTCGGCATTCTAGTATGCAATGATGACGACAAAACTCAAATCAACTTTCAAGCAGCGGTCGACCGATACTTGTTCAAAGCTGGTTCTTTCGTCACTTTGTTGAGCGGTTTTCTAGTAGCCTGGGATTCGCCACGAAGACTCTGTCTGCACGATCCATGTCAGGCACAGTTGTTCTCGAAGGGCACGCGACTGAGGACGGGCTCACGACCGATCCTCAACATTTAAGCAAGCTTTCGAAGCAACAACAAATTGTGTCAAGCCTGATCTTCCTTTCGCTCATTGCGGTGGGCTTTCGAATCACTTTTCACGAGATCATTGAGGAGCAGTCGCTGAAGCTTACGGCACTTGTCGAAGAACAACTACCTGACAAGAAAGCCGCGGTGGATACATGGCTCAGCATTTATTCGATCGAAGCAGCCAAAAAAAATACGGCGACCGCGGAGATGGCCTTAAACAAAGCGCTAGCGCTGGCAAAAGCCAGTTATCCGCAAGGGTCGCCAGAATACGTAGCGCAGCTTTTACACATTGCGACGACAAATTACCAATCAACCATTAAATCATCGAACATACTATCAAAGGACGATGCCGGAATTCTGCGTGTGTTCCGAGCGGCATTGCAACAGATGGCAAATAATCGCGGCATGAAGATTCAAGCAGGATGTCTGACGTTAACTGGCGAGGATCCTAGCAATCCTGAAGACGTCCGAAATCCATTTGGGCTTCTTCTGAATCAAAAACTTTCTGAGAGCGACATTCGTATGATTTACGCACACTTGTTGTCGGATGCGGGCGACTGGTCGAACGCATACAACGAGTTGAGCACCATTGCCCGAGTTCACGTTGATGATGACGATTGGTGGCGCGGGAAATTGTCTAAATATACAGCTCGTTCCGTAGACTTCGCACATATGGTAAACAAGTCTACAATCAATATGATGAGCGTTGGAAATTATTTGATCGTTGGAAATGAAACACAAGCAATGCTAACGACGCGACGCTTACAACTGCTTAAGCCCGTAAATCATCTACTCAGACCCTGGCAGTTGAATGAGATCCGTTGAATGCGCTTTAGCTCAACAGCTATGATTTCCACGTGCCTAACAATCGGCGGATCACAACAATCTCGGCAATATGGTACGCGTTGTGATCAGCAATTTGCATAGCTTCGCGCAAAATACTCTGACCATCGCCGTGTGGAATCGGTTTATAAATATCCGCGTTCTTCAGCAAGTCTATAAATCCGTCGAGATCGCTTTCGATTTGCTTTATGGATTTGCGCCATGCCGCATCGCTAGCCGGGGCAGATTGTTTGGGCCAGTATCCGTCAGGCCACTTGGGCGATTCGTGACTGCCATCCTTGCTGAACTCGACCATATCCCACTGCGCAATGCGTATATGTTCGAGTATTTGCCATATGCTGTAAGGCAAGTCGTTGGTGACTACGCCTCGCATTTCAGTTGGCAGACCCTTAAGCGCATCCTTGAGGCTGACATGAGCACTGCCGCCTTGCAGCAGCTTGGTCAGTTCATCGATAAGTGAATCGTGTTGTTTAGTCATCACTTCGAACTAAAACTCGGCGCTCTTCGGTACTCGCGGAAATGGAATTACGTCACGAATATTGGCCATGCCAGTGACGAACTGCACAGTCCGTTCTAAACCTAAGCCAAAACCAGCGTGGGGGACGGTGCCAAACCTTCTTAAATCAAGATACCACCAGTATTCTTTCGGATCCAAACCACTGGCGATCATGCGTTGTTCGAGCACATCCAAACGCTCCTCGCGCTGGCTGCCACCGATAATTTCCCCGACTTTCGGCACCAGTACATCCATTGCTCGCACCGTTTTATCATCATCATTCATCCGCATATAGAAAGCTTTGATACCCTTTGGGTAATCGTAGACAATGATCGGTTTCTTGAATTTTTCTTCCGTCAAATAGCGTTCATGTTCTGACTGCAGATCAATGCCCCATTCGACTGGAAACTCGAAAGTCTTGCCGGATTTTTTCAGAATATCAACCGCTTCAGTGTACGAGATGCGACCGAACTCACTGTCGATAATGCCTTGCAAAGTAGCGATCACCGTTTTGTCGATACGCTCGTTGAAGAATTGCATGTCGGCTGCACAATTGTTCAAAACATCGGAAAAAATCGTCTTCAAAAACGACTCGGCAATATCCATATCGCCTTCAAGATCACAGAAGGCCATTTCCGGCTCGATCATCCAGAACTCCGCCAGGTGCCTGGATGTATTTGAATTCTCGGCGCGAAATGTGGGACCAAAAGTGTAAACATTAGAAAGAGCAGTGGCAAAAATCTCAGCTTCCAGTTGCCCACTGACCGTGAGATTTGTAGCCTTGCCGAAGAAGTCTTGTTCGAAGTCAATTTCTTTATTGTCTTTGCGTGGTAGGTGATCTAAGTCGAGCGTAGTGACGCGGAACATCTGTCCGGCGCCTTCGCAATCGCTGCCAGTGATGATCGGTGCATGCACGTAAATGAACCCGCGCGAATTGAAAAACTCGTGAATTGAGCGACAGATTTCATTGCGCACGCGAGCGACCGCACCGAAGGTATTCGTACGCGGACGCAGATGAGCAATCGTACGAAGGAACTCCATCGATGTGCCTTTTTTCTGCAATGGATATTCAGCAGGGTCGGAATAGCCATGTACTTTGACTGACTCGGCTTTGACTTCGGTGGTTTGACCTTGACCAGGTGACTCGACCACAGTGCCGACTATTTCAACACTGCTCCCGATACCAATTTTTAGCACTTCACTTTCGTAGTTAGGCAGCGAAGATTCCGCAAGCACTTGCACATTCTTCAAGAGAGAACCATCGTTTACTTCCAGAAACGAAAAACCAGCTTTGGAATCACGCCGTGTTCTCACCCACCCGCAAAGCAGCACTCGTTGCCCGATGCTCTCTTTCTTCAGAGCATCCACAACTCTAATCTTCGTCAATTTTTCTGTTTTAGTTCCTGAATTCACTTCACACTCCAGCTGGTTATCAAAACTATTTTTTGCGAATGAAAAAGACGCCGTCTCGAATCGTCAACAAAACACGATTGACGCGATCATCCTTGGCTACGCGATCGTTGAGGTACGTGATCGCCAGATCTTCTGGAGTTTTAGGATCAAGTACTTGACCGCTCCACAATACATTGTCGATCAGAATGATGCCGCCCGATTTTACTTTCGGAAGAACAGCTTCGTAGTAGTTTGCATAATTGGTTTTGTCGGCGTCGATGAAAACCAAATCAAAAGGGCCAGTAAGCTTTTCCAAAGACCCTAGTGCAGGTCCTTCTAGTACCGTAATTTTTTTACCGTACTCACTTTTGGCAAAATATTTCTTCGCCACAGAAATCACTTTCGGGTTGATTTCAAGCGTAGTCAGCCGACCATCTTCGGGAAGAGCTTCAGCCATGCAAAGCGCCGAATAGCCAGTGAACATACCGATCTCTAAAATATTCTTGGCTTGCGAGCACAATACCATGAGTTTGAGAAAGCGACCCTCTAGATGACCCGTAAGCATATGCGGGCTCTCGACCGATTCTCTCGTTTCGCGCATCAGCTCGTCAAGAAGATCACCCATGGGCTCGGATTTCGAGGCTGCGTAGTCGTCGATGCCCTCCAGCGTCAGTGTAATCATGGTGATCCCTCCGTTGCGAGAGAGTTATAGCACGGCGGCCTGATTCTAGCTTCAAGCGCTTTATACCATGTTTAATTCCGCAGCTGCGAGTGAAAATCTGGCACGCAGAACGTGCCCCAACTTGCGGTTGCCAACAGAACGGCTGGATAAATGTACTCTGCTGGTCTTGAAGCAGTATGATTGCCTTAGACGAACTCCTGAGCACGTAATTTTTTTAGAACATGAACCCTACTCGAGCCGATCAAATTGGACCGCTGGATATGTTCAAAATCGGCGTTGGGCCCTCGAGTTCACACACGGTCGGACCGATGGTCGCTGCTCTGGAATTTCGTAACGGCTTGGATGAGAACTTCCTGCTCGAACATAACGATGGATCGCTGAGCATCGAAGTTGAATTGTTCGGAAGCCTGTCCGCAACCGGAAGCGGTCACTCCACCGATGGCGCGGTTTGTGCCGGGTTAGCCGGATTGCATCCTCGCCAGGCAAGCCCCGAAACAATTTGGGCTGTGATGCCCGCCTTGATTGAGAAACCAGAATTGGTGTGCAAAAACATATCAATAAAATTTCAACCGAAAGAAGATATTAAGTGGTTGGGTTGGACTATTGACGACAAATCTTTGCCTCATCCCAATACGATCAGATTCAGGCTGCTCGGCGGTTCGCAGATATTGAAAGAGCAGGTCCTGGTCTCTGTCGGCGGCGGCTTTGTCGAGTCGATTGATGCAGACACAGGGCAGCGCCGGGCACCAATCAAAGAAGATGAATTGGTGGCTGTTCCTTACCCCTTCAATTCGGCGGCCGATTTCATCGAACAATGCAACAAAAACGAAATTACACCCTGGCAGCTCGTAATTGAAAACGAATCAGCCAAGGGTATGGACGAAAAAACATTACGCCAAAAATTGCAAGAAGTGCTTGCTGTGTTCGAAGATTGCATCAACAACGGCTTGACGCACGAAGGAATTTTGCCGGGAGGCTTGAATGTGCGCCGGCGTGCAAAGAAACTGCATGAGCAAATGTTGACCGGCAAAGCAGTCGCGTGGTCTGGTGGAGACCTGCGTCCTTCAGTCTACGCAATCGCGGTCAATGAAGAAAACGCGGCTGGAGGCCGTGTCGTGACGGCACCGACAAATGGCTCATCAGGCTTGATCCCAGCAGTTTGGCGTACACTTCGCGAAACTCGAGAACTCTCTCAAGAAACTTTGGAAAACGGATTGATCGTCGCTTCGGTGATTGGCGCGTTGGTCAAAACCCATGCCTCCATTAGCGGTGCCGAAGTCGGTTGCCAGGGTGAAGTAGGAACCTCTTGCGCTATGGCTGCAGCCGGTGCTACAGCGATGCTTGGTGGCACAATCGATCAGATCGAGCAAGCCGCTGAAATAGGCATCGAACATCATCTAGGCATGACCTGCGATCCGATCAAAGGACTTGTGCAAGTTCCCTGCATTGAAAGAAACGCAATGGGTGCAGTGAAAGCATTGAACGCAGCATGCCTGGCCCTGGCGAGTGATGGCTCGCATTTGGTCAGCCTCGACAAAGCTCTGGAAGTGATGAAGCAAACCGGATTGGACATGCACCAGAAGTACAAAGAAACTTCTACGGGTGGTCTAGCGTTAGGCTAACGATGCTGGAGGAGCAACATCCCATGGTTATAATTTTGCCCTGCAGCTGGATCAGGACCGCTGAGCATCATGCCGCTCTGCTTCGTTTTTGAATCAGAACCGCTAATAATAATCCCTCCTCTCTTTGCCGCTGAACCAGCAGCTTTCAGCTGTTCAGCTGTTTGGACACTGAGCTTGACCAATCCATAGTTGGGACCGTTTTGCGTGCAAATGGACGCCCGCTGATGAGGACCGACGAAGACTTCCTTAGCCATTCCTGTAGTACGGATAATCGCGGCTTCGTTGTCGCTGCTCGGCTCGATCACCATTTCGCCGGGACTGCCACCACGAAGAATGATAGAGCCGCCTTCGTTCGCCGCATCAATAAATATTTTGTTGACTCCTTGTACGAGCGAGACTGCGGTGCGGGCGCTCGGCTCGATCGGAAGATGTGACCCCTGAATCACGCCGTTGGTCGCTGCTGACTTAGTGTCAGGCGCCGTCTCAGAAATGTAACCACTGCTGATTCCGCATTCAGGCGGAGTATCGGAAAACTTTTTGAAAACTTGATTAACTTGAACGAATGGCGTCAAGAGATTTGCTTCTCCATACTTGTGTGCCGAATTACGGTGTGCACGAAGGTCCTCGTATAATGACCCATTAGCCCTGATCACCGCATCAATGTCGCCGATATGGCGGAAGTCGAGTTCTTCGAATTTAGCGACGGCTCCAATTGAATCAACGACAGCGCGGTCAGCAGCCTGTACGCCACTTGATTGGGACACACCAATATCAGAAATAGTGCCATCCTGGCGAATTTTAAAAGCTACCTCCACTGGGGTATTAAGTCCACGAACCAGAGAAGACTTCATTTTTAGTTTTTCCAGAATCTGGAAGTAAAGTTTCGACATGTACACTTCGCGCTCAACGTCGAGTGGCTTACCGGAATCAGAATTAAGATCTGCTGGCGCAGGTTGAGCAATTGGATGAGCCAACACCAATCTCCGGCTGATTCCTTCCAATGTAATCGCCTCCGGCACTGCAGGCGGCAAGGCCGACGGCCCTTCAGCCACTGGCTCAGCTTTATGTGCTGGCAAAGTGACTGTTTGGGTTTGCGAAGCTTCGAATGCCCGGTTTAACAAAGTGCCACATACCCAACGTGCTTTACCTTGATTTTTTTCTGCCGTCTCAGCTGGCGCATCTGCCACCCTAGGTTCTTGAGCCTTGCTGGAATTCGAGTCAGTCGTATGGGCACGACTATTAACCGCGATCGAAACGACAGCAGTGGTGGTAGGAGATGAGCTCTCAGATAACCCTGATGACTGGGGCGTCCTCACCATCGGATCAGCTGATTCGGCGGTCGCTGCGTCGGGGACGTTAAAAGAATTGATAGTCTCATTGGCACCCCTCTCAGCATTGACAGTTGAATCGGCGGAATCATTCTGCTTGGACGTAGATTTCTCGCGCACCGGCAACAGTGCCACAGGTGAATTTATACTCGCCACCGCTACTCGACCGCCCCCGGCTGGGCGACTTACCCCGGCTGGGCGACTCACCCCGGCTGGTCGACTTTTCACCGACGCTAGGCTCACCGCTGGAACTCGACGTGCTGCCGAAGATGGAAGAGGGATTGGCATGAGATGCTGGCTCTGAGTAGACGGCAAAGGAATGGGCAGCTTCGCATTCGTTGTCTCAGACATCGAGAGTGACGAGGGTGCAGTGCTTTGCTCGAATTCTATGTCCACAGTTTGAGTGAAATGTCGCAAAGGCACGCAGAAGGCCAGGCAATATACAAAGAACACTGACATCAAGACCGAATGAACAATAAAAGAACCACTTGTCGCTTCAGAAGTTTGCATATCGAACGACTGAATGAAAGTCGCCGTGCGAAACGAATCAGCGCGTTTGTAGGCATCAACCATAGCGAATACTACGAAGCCGGCAAATAAAACTAGAAGCGTGAAAAACTGGGGGCTCGCGCAATCAACTTCCTTGAGGCTTGCTAAAATCTGGCTATTGATTTTTATACGAAAATAACTCATCAATGCCGTAGCAAGGCTGCTCAACGAATGACTTAGTACACAGCAAGCCAACGGCATAATGCTGAAACAAGTGACTAATAAAAATAATAATCCTTTACGCCGATCACCGTTATAAAGTTGACCGCAGCCAGGCACCACCGAAAGTACCGCAGCGAGGACTGGATCGGGACCCTTGTATCGCGACTGCAGACTCGGAGAACTTTGCATACACAATCCTCAAAACCGATTGAATCTACTTGTGTCGTTTTTCGCGTTCTGCTCAAGTGAAGTCTTCTGGCTGAACGTGAACGCAATATCGACCGCATCACCCCATTCTTCCAGCAACTGGGGAAAAGGCGCTGCGCCTCTCACGGCAGCCAGAGCGGCATCATTATCTCGAGCCTCTCGAGTTGATCGTAACAGTTTTAAGTTTGCGATATCTCCGTTCCGCAGCACCTTAAATTGGACGATAATTCTCCAATCGTCATAAGGGGGCCTGTCAGCCCGCACCCAATGTCGCAAAATCCGCCTTTCCATGTCGCCAATGAAAGAGCAAACTTGAGGGTCTGCTGGCTCGCGCATATCTGGCTGACGCTCAGGCGCCGGAATGAAAGGCACGGCTGGCTTGACGGCAAAGAGCGAACCGGATTGAGGCAGACTGCTGAGAGCAGTTGGTCTCGGTCCGTCATTCACTTCTTTCGAACCCATGAAACCCATTGGCGGCAAGACCGGGACTGGGGCTGATTCATTCATATCATTCCCGGTGAGGGCTGCCAACAAGCGCTTTTGTGAATTTTCGCAAGGCTCTTCCGCGAGCTCATCTAAGCGATTGGCAGTTCGGTCAGAACAAGAAGATTTAGCTGGCACCGGCATTCGAGTTTGAAGAACATGCACAGCTGAGGTTGGCTCAGGGCCCGGCGGCAATTTAACGATCTCAGGCAAAGGCGCCGGCAAACTT
>CAJCHQ010000627.1 GCA_903970295.1 Bryobacterales bacterium | reverse complement strand
TGCACGGCCCAGGGTGGGTTGAGGTAGAACTTCTTGTCATTGAGCCAGTTTACGACGGGCTGCGAAATCATCAAAGCCGGCAGAATCAGAAGCAACGACGGGAAGATAATCGGATCGCGAATTTGCAGAATCTGCAATTGGCCGGCACTGAAGTGCATCAACTCAGCCGGCACCGTGACCAACTTAGCGATCATCTGCATGGCTATCGCTTCAGAATCGGCTCTGAAGAAAACCCAACCGATGCAAACAATGTGGAAAGTGACGATAACAGAAACTACGTGATAGAACTTCGAAGACACGAGCTTGGAGTAAATGCCCATCTTCTCGAGCGCCAGCACGTATTCTTTGTGCAGAATCAAGAGCGCTCCTTGATAGACACCCCAGACCAAGAAGTGAGTCGCGGCGCCGTGCCACAATCCGCCTAAGGCCATGGTGATGAAGAGATTCCTGTAATTGAAGATCTTCGATCCTCTTGAGCCGCCTAGCGGTATATAGAGATAGTCTCTCAGCCAGGTGGAAAGGCTGATGTGCCAACGATGCCAGAATTCAGAAACGTTGGCGGCCAAATATGGAAGGTTGAAGTTGATCGGCACTTTGTAGCCGAACAGCATCGCTGAGCCGCGCGCAATGTCGGTGTAGCCGGCAAAGTCGAAGAAGATTTGGAAAGCGAAAGCATATGTAAGTAGCCAGAGATCGCACGCCGAGAAATTAGCTGGATGCGAGAAACCAGCCTGCACGACGGTCGAGAGATTGTCGGCAATAATGACCTTCTTGAACAATCCCATGAGAATCATCTGCATGCCTTCATCCAGGTATTCCCATTTGAATTTGGCGGGAATGCTCAATTGAGGAATGAAGTCTTGATAGCGCTTAATCGGACCGGCGATCTGGGTGGGAAAGAATGAGGCGAACAGAGCGAATTGCGGGAAAGATTTGACTTCTGGTTTGCCCCGATAGACTTCGACGGCGTAATGAATGAACTCAAATACGAAGAACGAGATGCCCAAGGGCAGAATGATGTGCAGGTGAGGCTCTCTCCAGCTGATGTGGACGAGGTTCAATACATCATGCACGGATCCGAACATGAAGCCCAAATACTTGAAGACGCTCAACGTAACCAAATTGACGGCGACGACTACGCCAATCATCATCTTCTTGTTGTTGGCCTTCGGGATGAGCGGAACAAGAAAGAAATTAGCGGCAGTCAAGCCAAGTATGAGCAGACCATACAGGGGTTTCCACGACATATAAAAGACGTAGCTTGCCACTAGAAGTAGTGGCACCTTCGCCTTGTGCGGAAGTATCCAGTACAGTAAAAATACCGTAGGCAGGAACACCAGGTACTGCAAACTGTTGAATAACAAGAGATTTCTCCTTCAGTTCCCGAAATATGATGCGCGACCCATTTATGGAGTTTCCAATGGCTCGCATCACATAATAAATGGTGGATTTCAAGAATGTACGGAGTAGTGATTCTCTTAATCTAAAAAGTCTATAGTAAGTCTCTTTGCCGAAGGTGTAATCAGGCAACCAGTTGGGGATAGGCTGTGCTTGACAATCATAAGTGGTAACCTTTTATGATTGTGTAGTCTTGGCAAGTTCTCAACACATTAAGGTGTGAGGGTTTTGGAATACTTGACAGACGGGGTCGGAAGTGAGTTTTCTCTCATCAGGGAATTCAACTTTTTTTTGCAGTCAGAAATCTTCTTGCCGCTTATGGCAATAACTAGTAGATGCTTTCGAATTTTTGCCCTATTGGTAACCCGTCTTGCTGCCAAAGCACCACAGGGTCTGATCGACCTGAGCGTACCGATATCGGTACGTTCTCGTTGTAGAGTCTAGCCGGGGGCCAGTCTGGCGCTGTCAGAAAAATACGCATATTCCGTCTTTGTCTGGGTTCCGCTGCGGCGAAAAGATTCATACCGGCGAAAAACCGTTCTCTCAAGAAAATTCCTAGCGGCCAAAGAAACGTTGCTCGGCGAGGGGCCTTGGTCAGTCTTTTCAGACGGGAACAGGCACTACAAATTCGCCACGAATCATGACCAAAGCGCTGCCGCCTACCCAGATTTGCATTATGTCTGTGGCCAGCTTTTTGCCGGAGGCGTGAATCACGGAAGGCATATTGATGATGTGGCCCTGCTCGATTTTTAAACTGAGCTCCGCCTTATCCTCTGATTGATGGCGCAGCAGGTATGCTAAGAGGGCGCCATTGCCAACGCCGCAGGCTGGGTCTTCGAGCCCCTCACGCGGGCAGATGTTGCGTGTATGCAACTGGCACGCGGGATCTATTGTCTGGCGAGTGAAAAGCTGCGCTTCGCGCACGCCCAACTCTGTGCACATTTGCTTGAGCGCGGCGACGTTCCTTTTGGCTTTTAGCAGAACGTCGAAAGATTTCAGCTCGAAAATTATGTGACCGAGGCCGGTATCGATGCATTCTATTGGTGAATCGGTCAAGTCGGTAGTTTCAAGTGCAAATACCGACGCTACTCTTTCTCGGTCAAGTGTTTGATGAAGAAATTTTGGCTGAGGCTGCTGCATTCTAACGACCAAGGGGGGACCGTTCTCGAGCAATATGTGCTGAACTCCCTTTTCGGTTACTTGGGAATAAGCAGAGCGTTTGCTGACATCGATCATGCCAATCTGCGCAAGGACCGCCCATGCAGCAATTGTTGGATGTCCGGCTATTGGTATTTCGGAATCGGGGGTGAAAAAGCGCAAGTGGAAGTCGGTTGCCGACGAATTTTGGCTGAAGGCAAAAACAGTTTCGACAAGGTTTAGCTGCTTGGCGATTGCTTGCATTGAGCTTGTGTCCAAACCCATTGGGTTTACAAAAACCGCGGCCGGGTTTCCCCCAAACTCTTTTTCAGCAAAGGCATTGGCAACGAAAAACTTGTTGCTGACCATGACTTTGGGCTATTCGCCTTGTCCGCGAGAGAAGCCGTCGGCAATCAGTTGATAGCCGCCACCGTATACGGTTCTGATGTATTTGCGGTCGGCTGTTTCCAGTCGTGTGCGCAGATGGCGAATATGCACGCGGATGGTGTCTACATCATCGTCGGGTGAATAGCCCCAGACTTCTTCCAGGAGTTTTCCGGTCGAGACTGTCTGACCGTGATGTTGCATCAGACAATGGAGAATCTCGAATTCAGTCGGTGTGAGCTTGACTACGCGATCGCGGACTTTGGCTTGCAGGTTTTCGGGGATGAGTGTAATCTCACCTGCCGTCAGTATTTCCGGCAAGCTAGCTGAATGCGGCACTGAACCCGAGCGGCGCAAAAGTGCTCGCACGCGAACTTGCAGTTCGGGGATTTCGAAGGGTTTGACCAGATAATCATCAGCGCCTGAGTCGAAACCTGTCACCTTATCTTTGGTCATGCCTAGAGCCGTGAGCATGAGGATGGGAATGCCGTTGGTCTGCGGATTTTGGCGCAGGCGCTGGGCGACGGTGTAGCCGTCGAGGTCGGGCATCATGACATCCAGCACGACCATATCCGGTCTCTGCTGTTGCGCTAGTGCCAGACCTTTAATGCCGTCGTTGGCTGTCGTACAGATATGTCCGAGCAGTTCCAGGTTGACCTTTACCAACTCGGCGATCGCCTGATCGTCGTCAATTACGAGAATCCTTGACACTTTTTTCTCCGTACCTTTGTTGTGGCCTGTTGTGGCGTGTAATGCGCTGATGTGGTGGCGCTGAGTCGGTTGCTAAGCGAAGCTTTTATGCCGGGCTTGTGGCTGCTAATTTTACTGGAATTTTCAAGACTTTCTTGCTGCGGATAATAGTCAATGTAACGACGTCGCCGGCCTTCTTGGATTCTATGTAAGAGAGAAGGTCGTCTTCGCTTCTCACCGCAGCATTGTCGATTGCCGTGATCACGTCAGCCAGTCCGGCATCTGTGACGTTCCATGATATTCCGTTTATGAGATATTTGACTGTCTTGGGACCGCTGATCCCGGCTTTGCCACCGGGACCATCGGGATCGACTTGAACGACACGCAGCCCATTTTCTGCAGCCACACCTTGTATTCCTATTTCTGGTCGACTGATGAAGTGATGTGCAATCAGTTCCGGAATGATCCGCTTGGCGATGTTGATCGGAATCGCCAGCCCGATGCCTGTGTAGGCACCGTTTCTAGTGAAGATGGCGGTCGTGATTGCCACCATGCGCCCGGATGTATCCAGCAGCGGTCCACCAGAGTTGCCCGGGTTGATATTGGCGTCGGTTTGAATTACACCTTTGATCACGCGCTTATTTTCGGTTTGCAGTGTGCGCCCCATGCTGGAGACGATGCCGGCCGTCATTGAGCGATCGTATCCGAAGGGATTGCCAATAGCGAAAACGCGTCTGCCAACTTCGAGAGTGCTCGAATCACCGAACGGAATTACAGTCAGGGGCTTGTTCGCCGGCGGATCGATTTTGATCACCGCCAGGTCGTTAGAAGGATCCTGGCCAACGGCGGTTCCGTGTAATGTGGTGCCGTCCCAGAGAGTGACCTGGATGTCGCTCGCTTTTTCGACGACGTGATAATTGGTCATGATGTAGCCGTCGGCGCTGATGATTGAACCGGAGCCCGTGCCTTGCTGCGGCACGACGCGGTACATGATGTCGTGCTCGGTGATGCTTGAGATATTGACGACTCCGCGGTTGCAAGATTTGTAGACACGCACGTTGACGGCTTCGTCTGGAGTCAATGCGCCACTGGCTTCGGATTTGGTCAGTTGCTTTTGGAGGGACGGTGTTTTGGCCCACGCAGGAGCGCTTGTTGACGATATTGCCGCCGTGAGAGAAAAAACACTGAGAGCAAGCACACCAAATATGGTGAGCGGGTGTCTGAGCAAAATTCTTGTGACCGTTTGATTCATTTCTCTTCGTCTCATTTCTGCCAGGGCTGGGATTCCCATATGTGCTGCTTCTTTTTGCCCGTTCGTGCTGAGCCTGGCTTTATTTGGCCAGAGCATCGGCACTGCTGGTGGTGCTGCCTTTATCGGTGCTGCCTTTATCGGTGCTGTCTTTATCGGTGCTACCTTTGTCGGCACTGTCTTTGTCGGTGCTGCCTTTGTCGGCACTGTCTTTGTCGGCGCCAAATTTGATGCGCGGTTCAGTCCCTTTTAGCAAACGCCCGATATTGGCTTTGTGCCGGTATGTGACATAGAGGAAGCCAACCACGCAATAGCCTATATAGGTCGGGGGCGCATGGAGAAGCCAGAAGTAGACACCGCATAAAGCGACCGCAGTAATTGAGGCGACCGACACGATTCTTCCGACAAAGACCAATGTGATGAAGGTGATGAAAGTCAAAAAACCACCGATTGGATTCAAGGCGAATAAGGTTCCCAGTCCCGTGGCAGCGCTTTTGCCGCCGGAGAAATTGAGAAACACTGATTTACTGTGAGCGATTAGCGCCACTAATGCCACCACACATGGCATCAACTGCGGATAAACGAATGATAAATCTTTGAAGCCGCCCGCGTTGTCGACATTGATTGTCACGAGAACCGGGACAACGCCTTTGCCGACATCTGCCCAGAAAACAATGATTCCGGCTGTTTTGCCGACGCAACGCCAGACGTTGGTGGCGCCGGTCGAACCACTGCCGTGCTCTCTGATGTCTATGCCTTTGAGAACTTTTCCGATCCAGTAACCAAACGGCAGCGCGCCCATGAAGTAGCCAAAAACAATTAAAAGTAATGCCGCGAGCATTTCTCTACCTATCTATTGTCTTTTTTCGCTCTCGTAATCAATCGAATAGGAGATCCATCATAGCCGAATGCGTCCCGGATTTTCCTTTCAAGATACACTTCATAATTGCGTGTCATCAGTTTGTTATCATTGGCGAAAACGATGAATGTGGGCGGTGCCACAGATACTTGCGTAGTGTAATAGACCTTCAAGCGCTTGCCGCGCTTGGAGGCAGGCGGTGGAACCAGGGCCACTGATTCGTTGACGATTTGATTGAGGACGCCAGTTCCCACTCGCTTGCGGGTCGCATCATAGGCACGGTCGACAGCCTCGATGATTTTTCCGATGCGCTGGCGGTTCAAAGCACTGGTAAAAAGTACTTCAGCAAAGCTCAGACTGCGTAACTGAGCTTTCATGCTCTCTGTAAGCTGATTCATCGCTCGCGATGACTTTTCTTCGACCAGATCCCATTTATTCAAAACAATGACAGCGCCTTTTCCTGCTTCTTCGATTTTGCTGGCAATTTTTTGATCCTGATCGGTTATTTCCTCAGCCGCATCGATGATGTGAACCACCACATCGGCTCGGTCGATCGCGCGCAAGGAGCGCACCACGGCGAAGGCTTCAATACCATAATCAACTCGATTTTTGCGCCGAATGCCAGCGGTGTCGACAACAATATATTCTTTGCCTTTGATTTTGATTTTAGTGTCGATGGCGTCGCGTGTCGTGCCTGGCTCTGCCCCGACGATGCTGCGATTGTTGCCGCAAAGAAGATTGACTATTGATGACTTACCCACGTTAGGTTTGCCGACAAAAGCGACGGCAATCGGGCCATCATCTTCTCGCACGACTTCATCATCTTCATCGATGTAGTCTTTCTTTTTCCGCTTTTTGGTATTGTGCTCCAATCCCAGTGCATCAATGATTTTGTCGAGGACATCGCCCACGCCACCGGAACCACGCATGGCCGAAAGAGGCACGGGGTCACCGATTCCCAGTCCGTAGAATTCGACGGCATTGGTCTCTTCC
>CAJCHQ010000626.1 GCA_903970295.1 Bryobacterales bacterium | reverse complement strand
CGACATGAAGTCGATTCACGACTATTTGCGCAATTTCGTGGAGGAATGCAGAATATCAGCAAAGCCTGGGGTAATCTCGCTGCTTGCCAGGCCGGCAGCTGATGCTGACAATTTCACGATCGAAGAAATATTGAACAACTGCGTCTTATTGCTAGTCGCTGGCTACGAAACGACCGTAAATGCGATCGGCAATGGCGTCGTGTCGATGTTGCGAAACCAGGACCAGTGGGAACTTCTCAAATCAACGCCAACTCTAATCAAAGCGGCTATCGATGAAACGCTCAGATTCGAAAGTCCGGTGCAGACTATTAGCGAAATTGCTGGAGATTCCATATCGATCGGCGATGCGACTATCGCCCGCTTGCAAAATGTGATCGTCATGATCGGTGCTTGTAATCGTGATCCATTGCAATTCGACTACCCCGACAAATTCGACATCACGCGTTCGGGCAATAAGCATTTAGCATTCGGAGAAGGTATTCATCACTGTCTCGGTTCAGCCCTGGCAGAGCTTCTTATCGGTACTTTCGTCTTGAAGCTAATAGAAGGAGCGCCGCTTATGAAATTCGCGGAAGCTGGTGCCGAATTCAAGCGCCCGTTTGGTCTGCGCGGCCCTCGAGCTGTAAATATTCGCTGGTAGAAAGGAAAAAACCATCCACGAAAGCAAATAACTTGGGCGATTTAAAGTGACACTCTTACGCCTCTAAACCTTCACCTCTCTGGTTGAAGGGGGTGGCACTATCTGCCGAAAAAAAACAAATATAGAAATAGCGTACATAAATAAAAATGCAGAGAGAGCTTAGGTGTGGTGTAGTAGCAATTCCGTGACCTGAAATGTCCAAAAGCGTCGAAAAACTTGTTCACTAACTGCTGGCAATTTATTCTCACCAGCAGGTAATCGAACAAATTCACGACGCTCTGGACATTCCCGAATCGACTAAAGCCGCTTCCCTTTATGACTCGGCTTATGGCCACTTTCTCAGAAAATCAGCCAGGTGACTGACCACGGTCTCATGCCGCCATGTTTAAGTCCGCGTTTGTCAGTGGCGTAGAGGATGCGAGCTGAGCCCGACCCCATCACACTGGCAAGACGCTGACTCTTCACACCGTCATCAGTGAGGTTGATGAAAACCATCAACTTGCTGCCATCCTTAAGCGGCCAGAAGACTTCCACTACTCCGTCGGCAAGGACGTTGTAGCTCGGACCCTTCTTCTTGCTCTTAGTTGGCACGACGACTTCGTCGATCAGAGGAACGATTTCAGCTTGACGAAGTTTGAGCAACTGCCTGTAGTGCGAACTGATCTTCCGGTGGGCCGGTAGATCGAGGTCACTCCAGTTCAACTTCGATCGTTCGAATGTAAGCGGCGAGCAAGGATCTGGAATCAGCTCTCTCTGCGCGAGATCCGTGAATGCGGGAAACTCACGAAACTCGTTGCGTCTGCCCTCTGTCACTTTTGGATTGAGCTCATCGCCCAGGTCGCAAAAGAAGAAGAAAGGAGTTTTGCAACCCCATTCCTCGCCCATGAAAGTCATCACTGTTGCAGGGGAAAGCAAGTAGATCGCTGCAGATGCTTTGACAGCGCGGGTGTGTGTCAGGCTGGATAGCCTATCACCCAACGCTCTGTTGCCGATTTGATCGTGATTCTGGATGAAGTTCACTCCGCGTTTGAGGGGAGTGTTCTTGCTGCACTCGCCCCGAACGTGACCGTTCTTCAGCGTGTGGCCCTGATGACCGAATAGTTGAGCCAGGCAGCGACCCAAGAATACGGTCGAGGAAGTGCCGCAAGTTGATTTGGCATACTCACGGTAATACCCGTGAGTTTCGCCGGTCAGGTGTACGTGCACGGCATGGTGGAAGTCATCGTTCCAGACCGCATCGATGCCCGTTGCCCGATTCGACTTGCCCTTGCGGAACCAGCGAACAGTGTTGCGCTCTTCTTCGAACATCAAGTGCCTTTGCCGTTTCTTGCCAGGACCGTTAGCAACGGCTTCGATGATCTCAGTCAGGATGTGCTTTTCGGATGTGTCGACGATGGCATGAACAGCGTCTGCGCGAATGCCATCGAAGTTGTATTCCTCGAGCCAATACAGAGCCAAATTGACGTAAAACGCTCGGACTGCTGCTTTTCCTTCGCTGTCGAAGTTGATAGCAGCGCCCCAAGGCGTCTCATGTTTGGGGTTGAAGAATTGCTTGGCGTAGTGATACAGGTAATTGCCTTCCGGACCGAAGTGGTTCCAGACGGAATCGATGTAGACCAGAAGCCCGAGCCGATGCGCCTCTTGAATCAAATTCTTGAGGTCTGCGGGGGTGCCGTAGCGTTCTTCGATGGCGAACGGCAACGTGCCGTCGTAACCCCAGCTCGCGCGTCCCGGACATTCCCAGAGCGGCATCAACTCAATTGCAGTGAAGCCTTGCCGCTTCAAATATTTGAGTTTGCCTTGAGCGGCTTTGAAGGTGCCCTCTGGAGTGAAGGTGCCGACGTGCAATTCGTAAATCGCTGCCGAGTTGAATGACTTGCCCCGCCAATTCGCGTCTTTCCATTTGTAACTGGTCGGGTCGGTGATTTCGCTGGGGCCGTGAACACCTTTTGGCTGACGACGAGAAGCTGGGTCGGGTACTCTCTTCACACCATCAATGATGAAGTGGTAGAGGTGGCCGACGCGCGCTTCCGAGAATTCCGACAGAGAAAACCAGCCGAGGCCCACGCTCGACATTGGCTCGATTACTTCGGTGCCGTCGGGCACATACAGGCAAAAGTCAACGCTTTTTGCGTCGGGTGCCCACAGGTTGGAACGAAATTTGCCGTTGACTAAAGTTGTCCCTACCGGCATGTGATGAATGCGCCGCGCGTAGCGCAGCTTGACTGAATTGGTCATTTGTCCCTCAATTTTGAACGTTCGAAAAATTGGTTAATGGCGTGCCGCCGCTTCCTCCAAGGATGCAGGTGGCAAAATGCGAATCGCGCGAGCGTCAGATTCGGTCAGGTAAAATCGTTGCTTATAATCTTCGGAGTTGACTGGTTGAAGCTAAGTTACTGAATTCATGTGTACTTAACTTCGCTTATTTAAATGTTTCGAATCAAGCTGTCGGGGCTGGGCGAAGCGAAGCCAAAAATGCGGAGGTAGTTTGCTCTTGACAGCAGCGCTTGGGTTGTCTGCTGCGCGGTTCATGACATCCCAGTAAGCCATACACCTACGCCAGCTCGCAGATGTCTTGGCAACCCGAGGCAGACTGGTACGCAGCGAGGTTTAGCGAAGCTCGCGATAAATTCGAATATGAATGTGCATTAAGATTCGAGCGGTTCTGGGGATTTGTCGGCACCACTCATGGTGCCCAATAGGGCAAAAAAAGTTCAGTTGACTGTCTCGTAACAGCCAACTGAACTTTAAATCACTTCACTTTCAACCCGGTTACCTGGTCCGAATCGACAAGTTCGTCTGCATGCGTTTTCAAGCCTTTGATTGAGACGTCGCTTCCTGAAACAAGATGAATCGCAGCAAAATGTTTCGCTGTTGGTTCACCATCAAAGTCATCAAGTTGCAAACCCTGGAAGTGATCGGCGTGCAGCGCATGCCGATAGTAATCGGGAAACTCGCCCTGCCACCTGACGGTAGTGTGGTTGAAAGAAAGATTGTCGACGTTGTGGGTGTAGATCGCTGAAAGGTTTTCTGCGACCATGTCTAGTGAGCTGGGCAGAATCGGCTGCAGGTCGAGGTTACCGCCAAGTATTGTGGTCAGGGCACTGCTTTTCACCGTCAGCTGCAAACCACTGAAAACAACGTCTTGAACGTGCCCTGGGTCGCTGCTATAGATGACTATCGGTGATTGAGTGGTGGCTCGCACATTGTTGAATTTGATGTGGCGAATGTATCCGGAGGCGTTTGTCGACGGCCAGGATACGTAATCGCATTTGCCAGCGGATATAGCAATCGGCTCGCCGCTACCCCACCAGGGTCCGTCGATTAATCGAGTGCCTAGCGTTATGTTCGAGAAAGTGATGTTCTCGACGATCTCGGACGAGCGGGTTTGCACAGCGATGCCCCGATTGCTATCGATCACTGTGACATCGGAAATATCGACATTGCGCACACCCGCGAAAGCCGGTCCAACCCGGATGGCGGCGGAACGACTGACTAGCGTGACATTGTTGACGAAGACGTTCTCAGTGATGTGCTTGCACCAGCCATCAGCACATGGTCCGCCGATCACCAGAGCGTCATCACCTGCCTGCAAGTAACTATCGGTGATCGAAACATCGGTTGAATTGGAGGCATCGAGCGCGTCATCGTTGGGGATCAGGAGGCTATTTCTCACATCCAGATCTTTGACCTTGATGTGATCGCTGCACATGAGTTTGACACCCCAGTTCGGCGCATCAACCACGTGCAAATCATGGACATCGATGTTCTGAGAATGGAGAACGAGGATAAGCACGCCGGGTCTGAGCTTCATTTTCAACGGTCCCTCGTTGAATTGGCTCATGCGCTCGCCCCAGGCTTTGCCTTGTCTGGTTAGCAGCAGGTCGAATGAAGTGCTGAAACTCTGGGCTGTGGGGTCGATGAAGGCGCGACCATTACCATCGATCGTTCCCGGTCCGGTGATGGCGATGTTCTTGGCGCGATAAGCGACAAGCAAAGCTGTATTGCGCCACTCCGAAGTTTCTGGAATGGACGGATAATCGGCCAGGTTTTCGCTGCCTTGAATCGTCGCACCAGCTTCGAGATCGAGTGTAATGTTATCGAGCCAGTAGATGGTGCCTGAGCGGTATGTGCCGGCAGCAAAGACAACACGACCGCCGCCCCTGGCATTGCATGCTTTAATGGCGGCGTTTATGGCGAGTGTATCCAATGACAAGCCGTCGCCTGCGGCGCCGTAATCGCGAACCGAGCATACCTCAGGCCCTGCAGCTCGCGCGTCAGGGGCGTAACAGGGAAAAGTGATCGACAGGGCTAATGCTGCGGCAAACAAGATCTGGCGAATCGGGTGTGGTTGAAGTGACATGGGACCTCCTTGGAGCTTAGATTGATGGGCTGCGCTCACTGAGAAGCGCCGCAACGAGTAGATACGCGCACAGAGTCAGTGGTCGTAGCTAAATCTCGAAATAACTTGGTTTTAGAATCTTCGGTAGGGTTTTCTGGAAAAAAAAGACTGATAACCAAGGACTAAGCAATTCAGTCACTTGAGAGCAACCGCTCGCAAGAGCTGATCGACCACAACCGACGATTGCAATTGGCTGCCCTCACACTGGCATGCTTTGCCACAACCCTATGTGGACGGTCGGAGGCCAGATTCCGCTCTGGCTGGACAGAGCAACAGGCTAATGTGGCCCGGCGGATTTTCGGCCCCTGCTGTTCTGTCACGGCCGCCACCGTCAGTGGTGCGTCGTTTCTAGCCAAAATTAGAAGCGATGAGCTCTCAAGAAAATCTCCGAGGAAGGCATTTTTTACCATCTCCTCGCCATTATTATGCAGTTGTTCGGCGGCTACGTTTTGGAAGATATCAGCGTCGTTCCCAAGATCTTGATTGCTGAATAAATCGGCTGAGACGAGAACGAGTAATTAGGTGGAAGGACATCGATCAGTCGTAGACAATCGAGTCTTAGCAGGAACGTTCACCATTAAGCAAATTTCCTTTGAACCCACTTTGGAAACGTGCTCGCCGGTTCGCCTGTCCGAGTTCAAAACTGCTTGGTAACACAAATTTGCCCTCGCTCGGAGATGTCACGGGGCAACATTTTGCCTCGTTACAAATGAGCGAGTGTGCGAAGCTTGGCATTGAAATTCTTCGGTGAAGCCTGATTTAGAGCCGCTTCCCAGCTTCGTGAACGCTCGCTTAGTTGGGCGAGCGGCAATTGTTTTATGGTCACCTAAATCCGCTGTCGCCTGATTTGTCAGGAATAACCTTGCTGCTCTTGTTTTCGGCACCTTATTCCGGCTAAGAGTCTATTGCTACTCTACCTTTCACTTTCTCAGCTCTAAAACTTCTCGCAAAAACAGAACCAGCTTTCGATCAAACAACACAACCACACCGACACGGGTTTTGCGTTGACTGACGACTAGTTGGCTGACAAACAGTTTCTACCTGGGCAAGCGCTTGACTTGTGCGTTTGACTCGGGACTTTCGTAACTCGCAACCGTTTCCGGTGGCGGGTTTTCACATGCGTTCTCGCGTTTTGAGACCGCAGAACCAAGACCCTCTGGGTCAGAAGGAGCAATGTTATGGCTAAGAGACCCCAAACGCCCCCCAAGAAGACTGCGACTAAGAAGAAGGCTGTAGCGCAGAAGCCTGCCCTGGTCCAAATCGAACTCACACCCGAACAGATTCTCGCCGCCAATGCCGCTGGGCTGACTGCAACCGAACTGCGCGAGATCATCCAGGCTGAACGCGAACACACCGAACAGACCCTCGCCAATCGCGTCGTTTACCCGCCCAAAGAACTGCACTTCGAACTGAGCGACGCTGCTGCTCAGAAGCTCGGCTTCACCGGCCTCGGTCCCTTGCTTCCCGATGTCCTCGGATTTCAGGGAGACACCCGCGATTTTTTTCACGGCAAGGGGAAGCGGAACAAGAACAGAAGTCAGGGAAAAGGCGGAAACAAAGGCGGCGGTAAGCGTCTGCCCGATCCGAAGGTCGTCTATGGCGTCGTCGATCGTGTCATGGGTTCGCTCCCCGACGCCCCTGCCGATGGCGGATTGATCGTGATCGAATGGAACATGGAGTTCCTCGACCCGACCAAAGCCGCTTACTTCGAGGACGTGTACAACCTGATCGTGCGCAAGGGGCATATGCTCGCCGGCTCTGAGGTGACACTCAAAGGCTTGCAGGCGATTGCCAGTTCTCTGTCGAATCTGCATCGCCAGAACAACAACCTCGCAGCGTCTACCGCGGACCGCTTCGTCGCCTACTGTGGCACCGAGAATTCTCGTGGTCAGGGCGTGGGCGCCATCGTCGACACGAACCGTTTCGAAGTGCTCAAGACCTACGAGATCCTGCCCGTCAAGAACGTCTTTGGCATCCAGGATCTGCGTGCGGCCTTCGTCATGTTGATGAGAGACAAGCTCACAGGCAGACTGGTTCGCGTCGTCATCGAGCACTTGAAGTCGATGCGAGGCGGGCCTGATGCCACGGCCAAGGTGCGCAGGCTGCAAGTCCAGTTGACCATTGTCGATATCGGCAAGGGCAAGCCGGGCAATCAACCGCGCGTCAAGGAGATCAAGCTGTTCGATTTCTTCAAGAACCCGATCATCGGACGCGATCTCTCCGACCACGGCATCAGCATCATCTACTTCGAAGAAGATGCCGGCGGCGCTGGCGAGCAGCTCACTTTCATCACCGGGGACATGAACTCCAAATTGGACTCGGCTGATGATGTCACGCCTGAATTCGAGAATGCAGGTTACTTTCTCGCAGGCAAAGCTGGGCTGATCGGCACGCAACAGATGGGACCGAGTGTGCTCGACGGCACCTTCACCGATGGTCCGACCACGGCATACACAAACAAGGTGACCGAGGTCGACTGCCAGTAGGCAATCAGTCATGGGAGGAGGCTTCGGCTTCCTCCCTCGACTGAAAACCTGCTTATTCGCATTGTTGATAAGTTGTGGACGACGGGTTGGGAAATGATTTCCGCCCTCGTCCACCACTTTCTTTGTTTTTTTTATGATGTTGATATGCTGAAAATAATTTATTTCGGTAAAAAAAGATTTTGAAGTTGGTGTGTATTGCGGGCAAAGTTCCGGGGAAGTGCGGCTTCGTGATAAATTTGCAGAAGAGTTTGCCCAGGCTCTTTGAAAACTTTCTGGACAACGGCTATGATTGCCATCGGAGGTGACGCAAATCCGTATGCTTAGAGGGCGACTTACAGACTGGCGCTGGCTGGCTTCGGGCTGCCTGGGTTCCATTTTTGCAGTGATTTTTGCCGCAACAATGTTTTCCGTACAGGCGTTGGCCGATCAGAGTTTATATCAACGAGGCGTTGCCGAGTATCAAGCTAAGCATTATGCCGGTGCCGTCACTTATCTCGACGAAGCGGTTACCGAGCCTGACGCCACTGCCGACACCTTTTATTACGCTGCCCTAGCCCACGAACAGCTGAAACATTATAAGTATGCCGGCCGGTTATATCAAACCGTGGTGGAACAATTCCCGAATTCGCAGGCGTGTGTTCTCGCTCAAGCTGCACTCAAGCGGCCTGAATTTCTGCATATGCTCGACCCATTTTCCTCAGGCAGTCGCAGTAGCGATTTAGACTCGCTGCCGAAGGAAACGTACATCAACTTTCGCAATCACAATGGTTCGTTGATTATCGACGGCACAATCAACAATCAGCCGATCAAGATGTGTTTTGATACGGGCGCCGCGACTTGCTGTTGCTCATTGCAAAATTTGGAGCAATTGGGTCTGGAAAAACCCCAGGGGAAGCCGAATATCTTTGTTGCTGGGGTCGGCACGAAGGAAAAAATACCGGGTTGGAAAATGCTGGTGACGATCGGTGTCGGCCGGATCGTGCGCCAAAAGTTTCCGATCTTTGTCAGCACGCTCGACTTGCCTTATCCGCTTCTCGGTCAAAATTTCTTCCGTGATTTCCAATACACGATCGATAAGAACGGGCAGACGATTTCATTCAAAAAGATCGATCATGAGAAAGGCACGACTACTGCCGTGCCCACGAAAACTATAGTGACGGTCAATGCCTCCGGTAAATATGAATATGCCGTACCTTTCAGTATGGATGGTGAAGCAGTGATCGTGGTGGCTAAAGTGAATGGCAGAGACTGTCCGGTACAGTTTGATACGGGTGCCAGCATCTGCATGTTTTCGACCAGTCAGATGGATGCTGTGGGGGGCGGTAACTTCACCGGGAAACGAGTTTCTATAACAGGAGCCGGTGGTACGACAATGAGTCAGCTTTTCGAGCTTGGCAGCATTCAGATGGGGCCAATTACTCGACCGATTATCGTTGCAGTCTGTGATCAAGCGCGTATGAAATATCCATTGCTCGGTCAGAATTTCTTCAAGGATTTGCAGTACACGATCGATTATCCGAATCATGTAATTCGCTTCGAAAGATGATACTTGAAATGTTTATTATAGGCAAAGTGCCCGCAAAAAACAAAAAAAGCGGCGCGTTTAAAGTATTACGACCGGACGCCCCGCACGGAGCATCCGGTCGATAATGAGGTAGCTACGGAAAGGACCGGTGCCGATGATAGTTGCCGTTATTGAAGCGAGTATGAAGTAGGCGGCGCCGCTCCCCGGTGAAGCATCACCGACATCTCAACGGTGCCGTTGTCTTCCAGCTCTATGAGTGCAGCGCGCATCTCGTCGATGGTCCAGGCCGATTCGGGTACACGGACACCGAAGCGATCGATAAGCGACACAAAATACACTGAGATGCCGCCGCGGTGTTCGATCGCCAAATCTACGACTTCCACGAATGTACGTCCATCCTTGCAGGCGATGAGACGCAGCCAGTCAACACGCTCACCTTCGCCGTTGATGATAGGGGCGACCTGCGTAAATGTGGCGACGGGGTAAAGCAGTTTTTTGGCCGCCGGAGTCAACCCCTGGTTGATACCATGTTTGTGGGATTTCAAGGTTTGCATTTGTACCTCCGTTTTTTTAAACAAGAAATGACAGGATGCCAGATTCAGTCAGTGGTATTGGCTCGGGTCTAGAGCAGCGAATGCCTGATCGAAAGCCGATTCGCCCGGAAGGAGCAGTGTTTCGCTCCCGCACTGATCGACCGCAGGCGCTTGTGCGACTGGTATTGGTGGTAATGTCACCGGCGCTATCACTACTCGCCCCAGCAGATCGTTACCGTCCGCTCGGCTTTGTGTAAGGACCATGTGAGCAACGTCAGCGGCAGTTAATGGCGCGGAGGTGCCCGAGGAAATTGGTCGGGCGCTGACGACGAGCAGCAGTGCAAAGCCAGGGTGGTCGGACTTGGTCACGGCCATGAGCAATTGCTCGGCGCCGGTCAGGTTTCCGAAAACGAAGCCAGTCTCGGGTACCGAAATTTTTCCAAGTAGAAGCGCTTGCAGCTTGCGGGCCTCAGAGAGCATGGCAGGCGTGATGCCGCGGTCTCTCAAAAATTCGTCGAGATGGCCATTTTTCTCGCAAGTTGAGAACGCTCCTGGTTCACCAAGCAATTCTCGGCTGGCATAACCGAGACCGATGAGAACTTGGTCGAGTTCGGGCTGTGCATGGAATTGAACAGGCTGATTTTGAGTCGTCATGGGGGTTCTCCAAGTGCCTGACTGATTAGTTAAGAGTGCGGATACCGAGTTCGGCAAAATTCAGAAGCGGTGCCCCCTGCATGTCGATCTTGTAAATCTGACCATCGAGCGTTGTTCTCCACCAGGCGAGGAATCGTTCGAGCAGCGGACAAGTGGGTAGAACATCGAGCTCCTGCCAGATGTAGGTATTTGCCCGAACAAGTTTGTCACCCGCACCGTAGGGCACGTAGTATTCGATTTGAGCGGTGACGAGCCCATAGTGCATCAAGCTGATCCCCGCCTGGGCTGCTTCCCAACTTTCGCGAATGGTGCGTTTGGCGCGGGCGATGTCTGCAGGGCTCAGTTCGTCGATCCGGATCAGTTTCTTGGTGCTCATGTGATTTATCTCCAGTAAATGCACTCAACGGTCCTGTCTTGCCAAGTCTGAATTCACTCCATTCGCAAAAGCGAGAACAAGTAAATCGAGAAGAGGCGGAATTTTGTTGGTTCGAGTTGAGGTTTGAGAGGAAAAGACAGGATTGTCTTTTGACTAACATGAAGAAGCTGATCTAGCGATGAAAAGCTTTGATTACCGCAAACTTGTCAAGATTGTAATATTTTCCGGAAAGCCAAGTAAGTGCTGGCTTTTAAGCATTGTTGCTACGCAAGAGAGCGCGTGCTTGGGGCGCCAAAGGCTTTGCGCAAACGTGGCGAAGGTTGCGAGGGTGACGAAGCCGCTGCTCATTGAGGTGCCTCAGTCAGTGGAACTCTATGGAAGGTCCGTTTCGCCGGACAGCATTCCTTTTCTCGGCTGGAAGTCGAGTATGCCAAAAAAAGACATTATCAGCAAAATATGAGAAAAGGCAAAAAATATTAAGGGCCGCCCGAATCGGGTGGCCCTGCGGAATTGAACTTCCAGTGCAAATACAGCGGTGCAATCGAAAAGCAGGTTATTCCCGGATACCCATTTGTTTGAGCACAAATGCGTACACAGTAGCCACTTCTTTGAGGTAGTCGAAACGACCAGAAGCGCCGCCGTGTCCGCCTTCCTCCAGTTCGATGTGGATAATGAGAGGATTGCGGTCGGTCTTCAGCTCACGCAATTTGGCCACATACTTTGTCGGTTCCCAGTAACCGACTTGCGAATCGTTGAGGGCTGTCTCGACGTAGATTGGCGGGTAGTCCTGGGCGGAGATGTTGTCGATTGGAGAGTAAGTCTGCATGTACTCGAATTCGTCTTTGATATTCGGATTACCCCACTCGATGTACTCGCCTACGGTGAGAGGCAAGGTGTCATCGAGCATGGTGGTGAGCACATCGACGAACGGTACTTGAGCTACGACTCCGCAGAAAAGATCGGGACGCAGATTGGTGACGGCGCCCATGAGGAGCCCTCCAGCACTGCCGCCCTGCGCGGTGATTTTTCCACTTGTATATTTGGCCGCGATCAAGTGCTCGGCACAGGCGATGTAGTCGGTGAACGTATTCATCTTCTGTTTCATCTTGCCTTGATCGTGCCAGCTCTTGCCCAGATCGTCACCGCCGCGAATATGAGCAATCGCATAAATTACGCCCCGGTCGACCAGGCTAAAGAGTTTCGTGGTGAACGTCACCGGAATGCTGTAACCGTACTAGCCGTAGGCGTAGAGATGCAGCGGCCGCTGACCATTCAATGCCAAATCTTTCTTGTACAAAAGAGAGATAGGAATCAAAGTGCCGTCGGCGGCCGGTGCGAAGATACGCTCGCTGGCGTAGAGAGAAGGGTCGTAGTTTGGCACTTCGATAACTTTGAGCACCGTCTGTTTGTGAGAGTTGAGGTCATAGTCGATTGTCGTTGTCGGTGTGACAAAAGAACTGTAGCTAAGACGCAGAGTTGTGGTTTTGAACTCGCAGTTGGCGGACGGTCCAACAGAGTAAGCGGGCTCTGGAAACGTGACATGATTGATTGCGCCTGTGCTCAGATTTTGAATGCGAACCTGAGGGAGCGCGTTGTCTCTCTCGTAGATTACCAGGTGGATATCGAAGACATCAACACCGGTGATGACAGCGTTTTGGCGATGGGCAACGATTTCCTGCCAGTTCTCTGGACCTGGGCTGGTGACCGGTGCTTTCACTAACTTGCTGTTGGGGGCGCCATCGTCTGTGGTGATATAGAAGGCACCTTTTCCATCTTCATCAACGCTGTAGAGGACTTCATTTTTCCGCGGCAGAATTACCTGGAAGCTCGATTGAGTCTTGTCGGCGCGAATGAAACTTGTTTCCGACGTTGTGTGACTGTTAGAAGAAAGATAGATGAAGTCTCCAACCCGAGTTTTGCTGAAGCCGATGTGGAACATTTCGTCGTCTTCGCGGCCGACAATGGCGTGCTTCTTGGTGCCGATGCGGTGCCGGAAAGCCAGATTAGAGCGTTTTGTCTGCTCGTCTTCGGTGGTGTAAAAAATGGTTTTGTTGTCTTTCGCCCACTCGACAGATGTCACTCGCTCGGCTGTATCGGCGAGAATTTGTCCTGTGCGCAGATTCTTCACGACGAGCTTGTATTGGCGAAATCCGGTGGTGTCGACGGTGTATGCGAGAAAATTGCCGCTCGGACTGAAGGCGAGATCACCAATTTGCAGGAACTTAAGCCCCCTGGCGAGTTCAACCAGGTCTAAGTAGACCTCCTCGGCACTACCTGGTTTGTTTAGCCGACGGCAATATTTCGGATACTGTTGACCGGTTTCGGTGCGCGAGTAATAGAGCCATTTCCCGCGTCTGTAGGGAACGGACGAGTCGTCTTCTTTGATGCGTGAACGCATTTCTTCATAGAGGGTGGTCTGCAATGCTTCGGTGTCCGCCATGTATGCATCATGGTAGTCATTCTCCGCTCGCAGATGAGGCAGCAGGTCGGGGTCCTTACGGTCGCGCATCCAGGCGTAGTTGTCGACCCGGCGGATTCCGTGAATGTTGGTGATGTGAGGCACCTTTTTCGCTATGGGTGCGCTGAGAGCAGCATGAGGATGCTCCGTGGGATTGAGCGATTGACTAGGCATAGTCTTCTCTTTCGGTTGCAGTTATTTTATCCAGCTTGATAAAAATGAGACTGCTCAAAGGTACGGTTTCTCGCCTTGCTTTGCAAGCTGAATAGCGCATTCATTACCTAAATACCGCTCGAAAAGCGTGTCTGAAAGGGAAGTTAGCTAAGTAGACTAGCGTGCTTGTCAGTGGCATAAATGTTGCCTCCGATTCTGGTCTGCTTTCCGAAATCCATGGTACCTTCAACTCGATGAGGTGTTGGCGAAAAATCTCGGAACAGCATTATGTGAGCCCAGTATTCTGGTCGGTCATGGCGTTAACCTGCTTCCATTTGCCGCCGGCCGGAGGCGCTGAAGAACTGCAGGCAAGCCCTTTCGGCCCGCTCAAGCGCTTGAGCGATTCCCCTGTTCTCAGCCCGACTCCCGATCGGTTTGATGAAGCCGGGGCATTCAATCCGGCCGCGGCCAAAATCGGGCATAAGACAGTGCTTCTATATCGCGCGCAGGATAAAAAGGGTATCTCGTCTTTAGGTTTGGCAGAAAGCGACGATGGCATCCATTTCAAGAGCCATACCACGCCGGTGCTTGCCGCCGAGGGTATAGAAGAGAAAGGCGGCGGTGTCGAAGATCCCCGCATTGTCAAAATCGGCGGACGATTTTATCTAACATACACGGCTTATAACGGCAAAGATGCGCAGCTTTGTCTGGCTAAATCCAAAGATTTGCGCGAATGGACGCGACTGGGTCCGATCATGCCCGCTTACAAAGGTGCCTGGAATAAGGGATGGACGAAATCCGGAGCGATTCTTCCGCAAAGAGTGAACGGTAAATACTGGATGTACTACATGGGCGATGCCAGTTACAAGAGCACGGAGGAGGGGACGGATCAAACCGGAGTGGCATCGTCATACGATCTCGTACACTGGCAGGACGAGTCTCAACATCCAGTTCTAGCGCGACGTAAGGGCATGTTCGATGCACGCGTAGTCGAGCCGGGCCCGCCCCCAATCATGACCGAGAAGGGAATTCTCTTGATTTACAACGGTGCCGACGATAAAGTCGCTTATCGCACCGGATGGGCACTTTTTGACAAAAACGACCCGACCAAATTGATAGCCAGAGC
>CAJCHQ010000625.1 GCA_903970295.1 Bryobacterales bacterium | reverse complement strand
ACCTGCGCTTGCCGCTACACCTGCCCAAAAGCAAAAGCAGGAAACGCAATCACAATCAGAATCTCCAGAGCTATCAGTACCGAATTCTTCGGCCATTAGCCCTCCGCCGACTGCCACTCCGGACCGAACAAATGCAACGCCTATGGTTCAACCGAGTGGTTTGCCGGAGGCATCTGCGACAGAGGCGCCAACCACTGCACTCCCTGCTAAGCCCGCTTTGCTGCCGACCCAATCTGTTGAAACTCCTGCTCAACCTGCGGCGACGCCTGCTCAAACACCCACCGGTCAAGCTGCGCAGGCGCCAGGGCTGGTGCCAGCCGCCGCTCTCGTCAAGCCAGCCGACCTGGCCCCTATCAGACTATCCGACTATCAGCCGCAGTCAATCCAGCACGACAAAGCAAAGACTCTCAGTTTGAGCCCTGTTTATCTCAGTCGCACAATTGAAATGAGTTCTTTCGAAGCTCTTAGAAATGAAACCGCAGTCAACCAGGAAATTACTCTGCGCGACGCGATCAATTACGTGCTCGATCAGGGCATGCAGATCAAAGTTTCTCGAGAAAGTATGAACTATCAGCACTACCTCACACTCGCTGGTATAGCTGGCTTTGTTCCATCTTTTTCGATGCAATACAATTTGATGTTTGCCAATGTTTATAACTTTCAGACTACCTCTTTAGCGCGAACATTTCTGACTGGCGTCAACTTTCCTGTTTTTCAGGGGGGCAGCGTTTTGTATTCTCTATTGAGCCAGCGTTATCGCGAGAAAGCTTGGCGCGAAGCTTATAAAGCTACCGTCAGCGACGTTTTTCTCGATGTCTATCAGAAGTATACGAATTTGGTTTTGCAACGAGTTCTGTTGCAGACCTGGGCCAAATCCGTAGAAGCTGATCAAGAACAGCTGAAGACTGCTAATGCTCGCTACAAAGCGGGGACTGGCACTCGATACGACATCATGCAAGTCGAGGCTCTTCTCTCTGCCGATAAGCAGTCCTTCTTGCAGCAAGGTGTGACGATGCGCCAGGCTGGACTGGCACTCAACGTGGCCTTGAATTATCCGCTCTCGATCAATTTGATCCCGGCTGAGCAGACTCTTACCGAAGCGCCTCTCTTCAACGAGCATATACCGTTGAGAACGCTCTTGCGTGATGCCTTGCGGTTTAACGCCGGATTGCGTCAATACGAAGATTTTCGTTTATCGGCGGCGAGAAATATCCAGGCGCAATCTGCCTCGTTGTACCCTGCCGTCTCACTGTTTGTGCTTTATGAGATCAACGACGCTACTGTTTCTCCGGCAGCTAATGGAGCCGCGCTCGGTGGAGCTGCGACTTCAGCGATCGACAATTTTCTTGATAGCAGTTTTGCCGGTCGCGTCAGCAACAATGCCCTTGGTCAGCAATATAGTTTCAACCCAATCGCTGGATCGACCTCTAGCCAGGGCGCCAACACTGGTCCGACAAGCTCCGTCGCTGCTGCCGGTGGTACACCTTTAGCCCAAATTCAATCCGGTTCATTGGTCAGTTCTGGTGCCGTGGCACCATCTATTTTTGGCGGCGGTACCGGTGCCAGTTCCGGTCCTAACGTGAATGGAAGTTTGCAGGCGCCAGCCGGGATTTTTCCAGGTTATTTCCGGGAAGTGCAGGCTGGTATTTCTTTGTCTTGGAGTTTGCCTAACTTGGGATTGACGACGATGTCGACAGTCGCTGCCTCAAGAGTTTTGGCTCGCCAGGCGCTGATGCAATGTAATCAGGAACTGAGCATTGTGGCTCAGCAAGTGCGCGGAGATTATCTTGGCTTTTTAGCAGCTAGAGAGTCGATCGATAAAGCGGCAGCTTCGACAGCGGCGACGCAAGAGTCATTGCGCTACGCCCAGGCCCGTTTGCAAAATGGTGTCAGCACTGAAGTTGAACTGTTGCGAGCGCAGCACGATTATATTGCTGCGATCACCAGTCAAGCCCAGGCGATCGTCGCTTCCAATGTGGCTCAGGCGCAACTTCTGCATGACATGGGTATGATTTCGGCGACGACCTTAACGACTGGCTATCAGCCTGGAGTCTTCACCCCGGCTCTGCCGAGTGGTGCCAGGCACTGGTTTAAACCTTAGGTGGCTCGAGCTAAGGTTTGCATTCGCGCTGCGTTGCCGCAAGCGCAAAAAGTCAAGGCGAAGATGTCAACGTACCCGTGTCTTTGTTGTCGAACAAAGTCGTCGCCGGCAAAGATATTTTTGCAGTCGACAAGTCATCGCTGGTTTGAAAATAAATCACTCCCTGAACTTTTTGATTGGTCCAGAGAATTCTTCGGCCGAATCTCGAATACTCGATTTTTCGTCGCAACTCATCTGGTCCGTAGCGGTCCAGAATAGGTTTGTGTAGTACTTTTATGTCGCGTACAGTCGGCGCCGCACCCACAGTGACAGCTGCTGGAAAGGCTTTGGTGAGCAGCTCTTCAAAACTTTGTTTGCCTCGATGGACCGGTATGATCGCCAGTTGGATCGTGGAGACCGGTACGCAAGTGATGCTATTGCTGCCAACGATTGCTGTCGCTTTTTCGCCATCGACCATGACTGGACGATTGGTCTGATTGCTGACAGTGATCATGATGCCGCGTAGTTTGTCGAAAACTATGTCGGTGCGGTCGATGTGCAACTTCAGTTCAGTGCCAATTAGGTCCTTTAAAGGTTTAGGCGGCTCCTGAGTGGAGCTCGAAGGAGTGACGAGCAGCATGTCCGGGGTCATGATCGCATCTGCCCCCGGGGCTGAAAACCCGCCCATATCGTTATTGTTCGTTTGAGTTGCCGGCACTTGAATTGAGGCAGACGTCGGCAGTGGTCCTTTCAACTCCACACTTCCGGACGCCGCCAGCAAGGGCATTTGTGCCGACAATGCGAGGCTCAAGAAAAGAGAAGATGGAATGGCAGAGGTGCGCTTCATAGATTGAATAAGCATAACGTAGAATTGGCGTTTATCGCTCAGTCTGCGTGTCTTTTAATCGTTTCAAGCTATGTAGTTTCTTGAAGAATGCTTTCATGTGATACCGCTATTGATGCGAACTGTACAATTGGAGGACGCCACTCTTGGCTCTGACTAGTGTGTTAAAGGCAGTCCGGCATCGAGTGTTGCAGCTGCTTGTTCATCGGCTGCAGCTTTGACTTTGCGGCCGAGTTTAGAGTGTACTGAAGCTCTGACGCGATACAAATCGGCCCAGCGAGAATCTTTGTTGATCGCTTGATTGCAATAATTGAATGCCACTTTCAAATGATCCTGCGCGATCTGAGCCAGTGCTTCCAGAGTATAGAGTGAAGCAAGAGAGCCTCTAATTGTGCTTACGGAAGGATCATCGCTGGCATGTGCAACAAGCTGTTCTGCTTCCAATATGGCGATCGAACGTTTGAAATCTTGCCCTGCGGCAAACGCATCTTTGCTTCTCAAATAAATCAGACCGCGGTCTCGCAATAATTCCCAATTGCCTGGATTTTCGCTAATGTCATGGGTTAAAGAAGCGATCGTTTTGTTTGATACAGGCGGAATATTGGCCAAGAATCTGTCTTCGGCATTCTCGGCAAAGCACTGTGGTGAAGCTACAAAGAAGAGCACAAAAAATGTCTGGATGGCCTTGTGCAACATAACATTCGACGGCGACATAGCTAAATTCCTCAAATTTTGATCACTTTGTCTGCTGCGGGAAAACGCACTTTGGCTAAAGTGCTGTATCGATCGTCAGTAGCGCGAAAGCCAAGGGCGCACAAAGCGATGGCATGGCAGCCCAATTTATCGAGTGCCAATATTTTGTCGTATTCATCCGCATTCAGCCCTTCCATCGGACAATTGTCCACGCCCAACATGGAAGCAGTAGTGAGCAAATTACCGAGCGCGATGTAGCATTGTTTTTCCATCCAGGCACAAAGTTGGTCGGGCGTGCGCGATTGCACAAAACCAAGCATTCGCTGTCTAATTTCGGCGACCGCTTCAAGTGGCAAATTGCGAGTCTGGGCCATATAGTCGACGTACTGGTGAACATATTCGTCGCTCATTTGATTGAGCCGGCAAATCACGACTAGATGTGAACAATCGGCTGGTTGTCTCTGGCTGAAGGAGATTGTTGGCAGCTGCTCTTTAATTGACTGATCGGTGACTACGACGAATTTCCAGGGCTGCAAACCAAAGCTCGATGGCGTGAGCACGAGAGCCGCCTCGATCTGATTCCAGATTTCAGGGCTGATTTTTTGCTCCGGGTCAAATTTTTTCGTGGCGTAGCGCCAGTTTAGGCTTTCAACGACAGCATTTGGTTTGGTTAGAATAGACATATTGGCCCTGGTGTTTTCGCAGATTGTAATTTTAGCCGCTCTGCTTCTGTTAGGATTGACTATGTTGTCAAGAAATGGCTGGCTAAAATTAAAGGAATATCAAATTCGCCGTCTATTCCCTCGATGGGACCGATAATCGTTCGTGCCCAGCTGGCATTGAGCGAAAGTGTGTTTGGCACAGGAAACCTTTGCGAGCGAGCTCATACGGGGGGCCACTGGTGTGAAGGCAGAATATTCTCAGGCGACAATCGAGTCCGCGAGTGAAGTGCCTAATTCACTTGAGTGTCTGCCAGAAGATTTGATCGGCGCCGAGCGATCGGTACAATCATCGACTGACCGGATGCAACCGTTATCACCCGATCGGATATCTCCGTCATCGACGGGTCGGTACCAGGCAGCCCAAGAGCCAAGCGGCTTCAAAACAATTGTCATAATCGCCCTTGCACTCATAATTGTCTCGGTTGCTTCAGTTTATCTGTATCAATACATAAATAACAGATCATCCGCCCCATCCCAGGCCAGTCTCGTTGCACCACCGGCGGTGATTGTCTCGACGGCACCAGCAAGAATACAAGAGGTGGATGACGTAGTGTCGATCACTGGATCGGTCTGGGCCTGGGACCCTCTCAGCGTTGGTGCCGAAGTCAGCGGTCTGCGCATTATGGCAGTGAATGTCGATGAGGGCGATTTCGTCAAAAAAGGTCAAATCCTCACCACTCTCAATTCAACCTTGTTGGCAGCTCAATTGGAGCAAGCTCGCGCGCGTCTGCAATCAGGGACCGCGACGTTGAAGAAATCGATTCGGCCTGTGCGCCAGGAGGACATTAACGCCTTGCGTGGTGCTCTCGCTCAGGCCCAAGCCAACACAGCGCAGGAAGAAGCGCATCGCCGGCAAGCTCGCGTCAATCTAGCCAACTGCGAGCTGAATGCCGGGCGCTGGACGGCGCTGGCGCGGGTGGGCGCCGAAAGCAAATCGGATGCAGAAGCAAAACAACTGGCACTCGATACAGCCCGCCAGGAAGTCTTGATGGCGGACGCCAAAATTAAAGCCTCGCGTTCGCAGGAGGATCAGTCTCGCGAAAAGTTGCTTGAAGCAGAACGAGGCGGACGGCTCGAAGACGTAGATATCTCGCGGGCTACGATTGCCGAAACTAAGGGTCAAATTCGGCTGCTCGAACAGCAAATTGCTCAGACCATCATTCGCGCTCCCGACGACGGTTTGATCTCTAAGCGAGATGCACACATCGGTGATATCACCAATGCCGGCACTCCGCTTTTTTCAATAATTCGCCTCAATCGGTTGGAGTTGAAAGCACAAGTTTCGGACATTGATTTGACTCAATTCAAAAGCGGACAAACCGTGAGTGTTTCGAGCACTGAAGACGAAAAAGAAAGAGTATTGGGCAAAGTCAAAATGGTTAGTCCTCAAGTCGATCCACTGACACGTCTGGGCACGGTCCGCATCGATTTACCGAGTTCATCCGGATTGAAACCTGGTATGTTCGTTCATGGTCAAGTCAATCTCGGGCGTCGAAAAGCCGTAACTGTGCCGGCGAACTCAGTAGTCAATCGGAACGGCGAATCTTTTGTCTTCAAATTAGATGGTGCGCGTGCGGTCAGCACCAGCGTCAAAGTGGGAATGCGTGCGGAAAAATTTGTGGAAATCGTCGAGGGACTGAAGCCAGGAGATGTCGTCGTCGACAAGGGTGCTCGTTTTCTTTCTGACCGAGATTTCGTGCGAGTCTCCCAATGAATTGGAATATTTCGGCGTGGTGCATACGCAATCCGATCCCTTCGATTGTGCTTTTTCTGTTGTTGACAGTCGCCGGAATTTTCGCCTTGACCAATTTAGGCATCGAAGAAGAGCCTAATATCGATGTTCCCTGGGTGTCAGTTTATATAAGCGAAAATGGTGCAGCACCTCTGGAACTCGAAACCCAGGTGACGCGAAAGGTGGAAGACGCCGTAGCCGGAGTGGCTAACGTCAAGCATATTCACTCGTGGATCAACACGGGTATGTCCAATACCGCAGTCGAATTCGAACTGGGCACCAATAGCGACCGAGCCGCCAGTGATGTGCGCGAGGCAATTACAAAAATTCGGCAGCAATTGCCCAAAGGCATCGACGAGCCATCGATTGCGCGCGACGACTATGTTTCTGGATCGTCTATCACATACACGATTTCTTCTGCCACACGCTCAACAATCGAGTTGAGTTGGCTTGTCGACAATGATGTTTCACGGGCTTTGTTAGCGACTGCCGATGTCGGCAATGTCTACAGATTTGGCGGCGTGAACAGGCAAATCAACATCAATTTGGACCCGGTCAGGCTCGAAGCGCTGGGTGTGACGGCCGACATGGTCAACACGCAGTTGAAATCATTGAATGTCAATTTACCCGGAGGACGATCTGAATTAGGCTCAGCCGAGCAGTCGATTCGCACTCTAGGCAGTGTACCTTCAGTCGAGGCATTGCGCTCGACTCGGATCATTTTGCCCGGAAACAGGTGGGTGGAACTGCGAGCACTTGGCTCAGTTACTGACGGTATTTCCGAACAGCGCCACAAATCTTTGCTCGACGGCAAGTCGGTCGTCAGTTTTGAAATCATTCGGCGGCGAGGCAAAAACATCGTTAACGTCGAGAAAGATGCCGATCGCGTTATCGCTGACCTGGAAAAGCATATGCCGGACGTCAAATTCAAACGCATATTCAGCGATGCCAAATATGTGCGCGAATCGTGTTCGGCTACTTTCGAAGCTCTGGCTCTTGGCGCCATTTTGGCCGTTGTCGTCATTTGGGCTTTCCTGCGCGACGGTCGGGCGGCAATGATCTCGGCGTTTGCCATGCCACTTTCTGTGATACCAACATTTGCGTTCATGAAAGCGGTCGATTTCACTTTAAATGATATGTCTTTGTTGGGGCTGGCCTTGGTGATAGGCATTCTCGTTGACGATGCGATTGTCGAAATCGAAAATATAGTGCGGCACATGCATATGGGCAAGAAGCCATTCTTCGCCGCTATCGATGCTGCTGACGAAATCGGCTTGGCGGTTGTA
>CAJCHQ010000624.1 GCA_903970295.1 Bryobacterales bacterium | reverse complement strand
CTATCCCCGCATCGTCGAAGAGCGTTTAACCAACTCGGCTTGAAGAGCTCAGAGTGCGACTTATATATACATAACCAGCGGCTCAGCCCAATCCCGACCAGTTGTTTGCCCATCCTCGCTATAATGATGGCTTCGTCACTGCTTTGCGGAAGATTGCATGTCGACTTATCTGCTCGAGATTGGCACGGAAGAACTGCCGGCCAGTTATATCAGCGAAGCCCAACCTCGCATCAAAGAGCTCATGAGCGATGCTCTCAAATCAGCTAATCTGGATTTTGCCTCGATTCAGTGCTTGAGCACGCCGCGCCGTCTGGCTTTGACTGTGAGTGATTTGTCCGAGCGGCAAATGACAGTGACGAAAAAAGTAAAGGGACCGCCAGCCGAAACCAGCTTCAACATTGACGGTACAGCCAAGCCAGCCGCCTCTGGTTTCGCTGCCAAGCACAGTGTGCAAGTGGCTGAGCTGGAACGCGAGCAACATGGTGGCATTACATATCTGATTGCTAGTGTCACAACCGAAGGACAATCGGCGGCAGCTGTGTTGACAAAAGTGGTGCCCAAAGTTATCGCCCAATTGTCTGGAGAGCGCATGATGCGCTGGGGCTCATCCGACTTCAAGTTTTCTCGTCCGATTCGCTGGCTGGTATCACTTCTGGACGACAAAATAGTGCCGGTTTCAATCGAAGGTGTTCAGGCCGGGCGTCAGTCTTGGGGCCATCGCATACTCAATCCGCAAGCAGTCGTAATCAACGATCCTTCAACTTACGCCAGCGATCTGAAAAGAGTTAACGTGTTAGTCGACCCAGACGAACGCCGCAAAATAATCGTAGAGCAAGTGACCACACTGGCTAAAACCCTGGGTGGAAAACCTCGCCAATTGTCCGGTCCTCTGCTGGAGGAAGTGGTCAATATCACTGAATGGCCAAAAGCCATAGTCGGCGATTTTGCCAATGAGTATCTCGATTTGCCTGACGCACTGATTGAGACCGTTATGGTTCATCATCAAAAATATTTTCCGGTCGAGCGCGATAGCGCCAATCTGGAAAAATCGCCCAGATTGATCGGCAAAAATTTATTACCCCATTTCATCACGGTATCCAACAATGACCGAGATGAAGCCAGAGCTCACATCAAGCAGGGCAACGAAAGGGTTTTACGAGCTAGATTGGCAGATGGTCGCTTCTTCTATTTCGACGATCAAAAAGTCAAATTGGCGGACAGACGCCAGGCTCTCGCTCAGCTGACTTTTCAGCAGGGGCTCGGCAGTTATCATGATAAGGTCGAACGGATGGTGGAAGTTGCCCATCGACTGTCTTCCAACATGCAATTAGATTCGAAATTGCAAATCTGCCTTGAGCGAGCGTTAGCTTTGAGCAAAGCCGATCTTGTTACAAACCTCGTGCGCGAATTACCGGAACTTCAGGGTTATGTAGGAGCCTGGTATGCCGAGAGAGAAGGTGAGCCACCGGAAGTGGTGGCGGCCATCCCCTCCCATTACCAGCCGCGTTCAACCGAAGATCAGATTCCGGCCGATTTAGTCGGTCAATTTGCCTCATTAATCGACAAACTCGACAATCTGGTTGGTTTGTTTGCTCTCGGCAAAAAACCTACCGGATCGAGCGATCCATTCGCGCTTAGACGACAGGCGCAAGGCTTGATCGATATTTTGATGACCGGTTTAAGCGGCTACAGAATCGATTTGACTTCGTTGATCGACAATTTGCTCGACCTCTACCAGCCCTGGCTGGGAAAAGCCAGGAAACGGCTCAGTCCCGAAGCGCTCCAGTCCGAATTGAGCGACTTCTTACTGCACAGAGTGCGAGTCAATCTGACTGATGTCGTGAGCGGTCGCTGTGTCGTGGACGCAGTATTGAGCAACAAAGATGCGCTCAAGAATCTGCCGGATGCAATCGTTAGATCGCAAGTCGTAGACGAATTGGTCAAATCGAATGAAGGTTTGTCCTTGATTAGAGTAGCGACCAGGATCGGCAACATATTGAAAGACGATGCGGATCAACCCGTGTCTGAAGCATTGTTCAGCGATCCGGAAGAAACGAAACTTTGGCGCGAATTCAATGCAGCATTCAGTGGTATAGACTGCCCTCCCACGGGCTCCAGCTGGAGCGAGCCTGAATATTTAGCTCAAATACGGCGTTTGCAGTCCTTGACTAATTCTATCGATTCATTTTTTGAAAAGGTCATGGTCAACGACGAGAACCCCGAAAAAAGACAAAATCGACATGCCCTGCTGAGACAGATCAACAAGCATTTTTTGATACTTGCCGATTTCCCCAAATTGCAGCCCCTGATTACCTGAAAATTAATTGACGCCAAATACCCGGGTTCTGACTAATGACCAGAAGAAAAAGAAACAGATTGACAGATCAAATCAAAGGCATTTGCCGCACGGCACAGGCACTAATGCTTGCTTGTCTCTGCCTTGTCTCTTCTACACTGATGCCCCCAGCCATCGCCGCATTTTCCGAAGTGCCGGAAGATTCGATCAAGATACCGCCTATGGTGCCGGAAGAATCAGTCAGTCTCTATCTGCCTTCTGATTCGGCACCCGGGAAAGGGCTGGCGGTCAATATAATTTATCCCAAGGTTGCACGTTACAAAGACGGAGCGCCGATTGTCGTCGTCGCGCCTGGTGGTGGCGGAGCTGACGGACTCGGTTTTGAAATGCATGCCGCACAAGTCGGCTTCGTCGAAGTCCGATTTGCCTTTCCAGGAGGTGGCAAAGGCAGATTTATGTCCAGCGGCATATATGACTACCGAGGTCATGAATCACAAAAAGCATTTCGCGATGTTCTCCTTTTCGCGGCAGGCAAATTGCGCGATTCGGAAAACAGGCTGATTTATGATTTGCTGCCCGAGAAAGTCTGCCGCGACAACATTGGTATTGTCGGTTGGTCAAATGGCGGCAATATAGCACTTGTCACCATGTACAAATATGCCGACCAATTGCAGTTCATCAACTGGATAGCCTTTTACGAGAGTCCGCTGGGATCTTTATTTTTCCCGCCCAATCTGGGCGCTGAACGCGATTTGGTCACCAACAAGCATTACAGACAGGGTAGTTGCGCCACCGGCGATTGCATGATCGATTTCCACAACCTGGCTTACGACCCGATGGTATCCAGAACGCCGGGAGAGCATAAAAAGAGGGGTGAGGCAGAAATTCCGGGAGTGGTTTATTTCGATGAGAACCACAATGCAAAATGGGACGAATCAGTTGAATTCGCCTTCTCGTACGCATCGGATGTCGGTTTAGACAAACAGATCTATCCGCCTGAAGTGACGGTCGCGCTGGAGCACTCACAAGCTCTCGTGCAAAAAGTGCACATCTCGCCGAAGAAGAAACCGCATCTATCTGAAAAAACTGGTTTGATGGCTGTCATCGGTCCTAAAGATCCGCTGCGCAAACCGGTGGATCCTCTAGCTGTACAACTTAGAGTGCCCAGTCAGAGTGCTACGGAAGCGACCGACAAATTCGCCTACGTGACCAGCCTCGATCTCAACAGAGCGCCTATCTCAGTTCGCAACCGCAAATATTTCTTCCGACCGCTGCCGCCGGACATAGCCCAACAGATTTACTTGGAGGAAAGCGGCAAGCTAAAAAAGGGCGATGCTGGCACCAGCAAACGCTTTATCAACGAAAGCGCGCCGGCCGCATCAAGCCAAGGCGACCAGAAAAATTCACCTACACTAAAACCTTCAGACCCCGACGAGCAAAATTCGCAAAAACAGGCTGCCGATGGTGGCGACACCAGCGCTCCATCTGCCAAGATCGCCAGTGCGCAGACGGCTGGCACCCCTCTAATGGCCAGCGCAGACGGTCCAACTGCGGACGCGGGAACGTCTGCCGAAATTGAAATGCCTTCTAGAAAAGCCGCACCCGAAAATCAAGCTAAAGCCGCCACCACTGACGAGGCGAGCGTGCTAGCTCCGGCGTCCGATGCGGCAGAGACTACAGCTCCAACAGCAGACAGTGCCACGGCCAAGAAAACCTCCAGAGAAGAAAAGACTCAACCGTCAACTGGGACAAAGGCAGCCATAGATACACCACCTGATAGTGAGACAACATCCGTGGTGGCCGACACGGCATCGAGCGTCGCCGCTAAGCCTGCGACCGTGCGAGCACCGGTTAAGGCTCCAAAATTAACGGCCAAACAAGAAATTACCAAAATCAAATTCCATACGATGCACCCGATCGCCAGTGTCGTACCTCCGACAAAAACCTTGAAAGATAACTCGATTTTCAAATATATGCTGTGTTGGCCTGAATGTATTGCCAACCTGAAAGAATCAGAAGCCTATTACGAAGAACGCGATGGTTCCCTCTACATAGCCCAAGTGATCGAAAAATTCCCCAATCTGTTGGTGATGGTGTGCGGCACAGAGGTCGACCATTTGCAAAGACAAGCCGATCATCCCCATATCGCTTTGCAATATAACGCCTGGCTTTCCAACAAAGCCCGCTGGTTGAGATTGAATCCTGATTTCTATTACATGGCGGCCGCCTCTAACATGAACAAGGGCAATTTCAAGAACAATCCGCCCCGCTCACCAATCGACGCATCAGAAATCGCCCTCTATCTGGAAAATGAAGGTGTTACGCCAGATTACGTTTTGATGGAAGGGGCAATCTCCGAATTGGCCGACCGCAAACGGACCAAAAATCTGCGTGGCACAATCGCCGACGTCATCTGCCCATATACTAATCCTGCTTTTCCGATTCCGCCGCCGCCGAAGAAAACGGCTGAGGTGCCGCCCAAATAACAGCGCTCGCCGTGTCCGCGCCTGCCCCCAGCCGCCATATGGCTGAATTGTGTTACACTCAAACTAGACCAAAACGAGGCGAAACCATGCTGCAAAGCCCTATAGACATAGCCCTGGTAGCTGGAGTTTTCCTGCTCATTTTCGGACCGAAGAAATTGCCTGAGCTAGGCAAGGCCATTGGTCTGGGGATCGGCAACTTCAAGCGCGGTCTAATGGACGCGCAAGATGAGATCAAAACCGCTATTAAAGAAGAGCCTCATCCAGAAAGAGCACCCAACGCCCCGGTAGCCGTCGGCGCCGAAAGAACCGTCGAGAACGTGCCGGAAAAGGCCGCTCTCAGAACAGAGGAAGTCCCCCCACCTAAGTGGTAGATGCCTAAATTCGAAGTTATTTCGAAATTCAAGCCAGCCGGTGACCAACCAAGAGCGATCGCCCAACTGACCGAGGGCGTGTTGGCTGGACATCGTTATCAAACTCTTTTGGGAGTAACCGGATCTGGTAAAACCATGACAGTTGCACAGGTCATAGAGGAAACTCAGAAGCCTGCACTGGTGCTTGCTCACAACAAAACCCTGGCCGCTCAGCTCTGCAATGAATTTCGCGAATTCTTCCCAAACAACGCCGTTGAGTATTTCATCAGTTATTACGACTACTACCAGCCTGAATCGTACATACCCTCGACCGACACCTACATAGAAAAAGAAGCCAGCATCAATGATGAGATAGACCGGCTGCGTCACTCGACGACTCGCTCTTTGTGGGAGAGGCAGGATGTGATCGTCGTTGGCTCGGTCAGCATGATTTACGGTCTGGGCGTGCCGGAAAGATATCTTTCGGCAGCAATTGAACTGAGAGTCGGTCAGACAAAAGAACGACAAGAGTTGCTCAAAGATCTGGTGCGCGTTCATTACGCGCGCAACGATATGGTCGTAGAACGGGCCCGCTTCAGGGCCCGAGGCGATGTCGTCGAAGTCTATCCATCTTACGAAGAAAGAATCATTCGCATCGAATTCTTCGGAGAAGAAATCGAGCGCATGGCGATTGTCAATCCAGTCACGGGTGAAATCGAAGAGCTACCGGATCTGGTGCGCATCTACCCGGCCAAACACTATGTCGCCGACCAGCTGGAAATAGACAACGCTATCGCCCAAATCGAATTAGAGCTGGAAGAGCGGCTGAATGAGTTGGTTTCCCAGGGCAAGCTAGTCGAGGCTCAACGTTTGAAGCAACGCACTCGCTTCGATCTAGAGATGCTGAAAGAGGTTGGTTATTGCAACGGCATCGAAAACTATTCGCGCATTCTCGAAGGCCGCGAGGCGGGAAAACCACCGCAGACATTGATCGATTACTTCATTCGTAAATTCGGCAAAGATGGATTTGTCACTTATATAGATGAGTCGCACGTGACAATGCCGCAATTGCAAGGCATGTATCTTGGTGACAAAGCGCGCAAAGATACATTGATAGATTTTGGCTTCAGACTGCCTGCCGCGCGCGATAATCGACCGCTGACTGCAGATGAATTTTGGTCGAAAGTCGGTCAAACAATCTTTGTCTCAGCGACCCCAGGAGATAAAGAAATCAGCCTGAGCGGTCAAGTCGTCGAACAAATTATTCGCCCAACCGGGCTTGTTGATCCAGATGTATCAGTGAGGCCGATTCAGGGCCAAATAGACGATTTGATTCGCGAAATCAAAGACCGTGCCCAGAAAAAAGAACGTGTGCTAGTCACGACGTTGACCAAACGTATGGCGGAGGATTTGACTGAATATTTGCAAGAGATAGGCATTAGAGTGCGTTGGCTGCACTCGGATATTGTCGCTCTGGAAAGAATAGAATTGCTGCGCGACTTGCGCATGGGCGCTTTCGATGTTCTGGTCGGAGTCAATCTATTAAGAGAAGGACTCGATCTACCTGAAGTCAGTCTGGTGGCAATTATGGAAGCAGACAAAGAAGGCTTCTTGCGCGGCGAGAAAGCTCTCGTGCAGACGATTGGCCGGGCGGCCAGAAATGTGGATGGTCGCGTAATCATGTATGCCGATCACAACACCGACTCGATGGAAAAAGCGATGCGTGAAACCGCCAGGCGCCGCGAAATTCAACTTCAATACAACCAAGACAACAACATCACTCCTCAGACTATTGTCAAGGAGACCGGCAACAGCATTCTCGAAGCCCTGCGTGGAAAGCCTGAATTGTGGGACGATCCCGAGCAAGATCCTTTTCTTGCCGGAGCCACGCGTGGGAATACCACCACTGATGGCGGCAAGAAAATCAATTTGCCGCAAGCCGTGAAAAAGCTCGAAAAAGAAATGAAGAATGCGGCCAAGAATCTCGACTACGAGCGCGCGGCAGCGATCCGCGATCAATTAAAAGTTCTACAGGAACAAATTGCGCGTACGCGCCAAACCTAGTCACCATGCGCCTTCTAAAAATCGCTTTTAACGAGCAACAAACAGTTAAAGTCCCTTAACAAGATGCGCACAGCTGAAATTCCACACTTATACTCTATTCGCAGCCGTTGCCAAGCAATGTTGCTGCGTCTTGCGTAGGTAATCGGCAAATTGATTCAAAGTACTTCCAATAAGTGTGTGTGCTGCTTCAGCGAAACCTTATGGAAGTGTGTAGATTCCTCTCCCTTTCAACTTCCGCAAATATGATACTGCCGCGGAGACGCTACTGAGAACTCCTTCATCCATTGCAAAACGGTCCGCCTCGGGGACACCAAATAATAAACGCCAGGATGAACTAAGAGGATTCTAATCAACAAGCGCTTCGCTCACGCATGGTCGCAAAACGGCCCGTCAGAACCAAACCCACGAGGCACCTATGGCAAAAGCAAAGTCTGGAGACACCGAACGCGTAATGGGAGTTCTCGTTGAAGACGAGAACATTGCGAAGCGAAACGAACTCGAAGATCTCGATCTTATAGATGAGACAGATGCATTCACGATCATTGATGACGAAGAAAATGATCTTGATGATGATGACGAGCCCGTCGAGCTGCCATCCAGCCGCGAAATCGCCACTGAAGATTCGGTTCGTCTCTACTTGAGAGAAATTGGCCGCATTCAACTTTTGAAGCCCGATGAAGAAATCGAATTGGCCAGAAAGATTCTGCAAGGCGACATGATCGCCAAGCGCAAATTGGTCCAAGCCAACTTGAGATTGGTCGTGTCTATCGCCAAGAAATATATTGGACGTGGACTTTCTTTCCTTGATCTAATTCAAGAAGGTAACCTCGGTTTGATCCGGGCTTCGGAAAAATTCGATCACGAACGTGGTTACAAGTTCTCGACCTATGCTACATGGTGGATCCGACAGGCGATCACCAGAGCCCTGGCTGACAAGTCGCGCACAATCCGCGTGCCAGTCCACATGGTTGAGACGATCAACAAGCTCAAAAAAGTAACTCGTCAATTGGCCCAAGAATTGAACCGCAAACCAACGGAACAAGAATTGGCCAAGTCGATGGATGTCTCTCTGGTCAAGTTGCACGAAATCATCAAAGCAGCCAAGGAACCGATTTCGTTAGAGACACCTATCGGTAAAGAAGAAGATTCGCGACTCGGCGATTTCATCGAAGATGCCGAAACCGATCGTCCGGAAACCACGGTCACGCACGAACTGCTTCGTCAGGACTTGGCTAAGATGCTGAATGAATTGACGCCCAGAGAAAGAGATGTATTGCGCTTACGTTTCGGTTTGGACGATGGTCGTCAACGAACATTAGAAGAAGTCGGACAACTCTTCGCCGTGACCAGAGAACGAGTCAGACAAATCGAATTCAAGGCTCTGAGAAAGCTCAGACAGCCTGGTCGGTCCTCTCGCCTGAGAGAGTATCTCTAAGAATAAACACTGAGCCCGAGTCTTACTTAGACTCGGGCTCTTTCTTCTTTTCATCTTGAACAGGGAGACGACTGTTGAGTTATTCAGACGATTACGCCTCACCTTCGGCACCATTTTCGGGTGACGAAACCGGAGCTATATTCGACCATCCGGATGTGTTCTCGCAGTCGCCTACAACCAATGAGCGAGTCGTCGATACCCAATCCGGGTTTCTCGTGATCGTGCGTCGGGTCGACACACGCGTTACTCTATCGGTCAAGCGCCGAGTCGGCACACCGCCGACCTCGACAATCGCCTTGACGCCCGACGAGTCTTTAAAACTATCGATCATTCTTGCCGATCATGTCGCTGCCGAAAACGGCAAAGCGGCAGGGACTGGACGTTTGCCCTCATCGGTCGAAGCCTGGCTGGGACAGATCGGCCCGAACGAGCGGGCTGTTTACGATCTGCACGATGGCGCATTGCCGCGGGACGCAGATATTTCTCCTGTCCGAAACGACGCTAGCAGTTTCGCCAAAGAAACCAAACGACGAGCCCGTAAAAAACAACGCCTGGTGCCCAATCGAGAGCTGAAACTGATCGCTCTGGGGGCGACGATCTTAGTTTTGGGCGGAGCCGGACTGGCTTTGACCAGCCTTTTCAAACCTCAGTCGCCGGCCAAAGTGACTGAGACAAAAGCAGTTGTGCCATCAGCCCTCGATGATTTGGCTGTAGACAAGTTCTGCCGCACTTTCGTCTCCGAAATGCTCGACTTCAACCCCGACTCTTACCGCCTCTCGCAGATTCAAGCGATGTCCCATATGGCGGCACAGGTTCTGGACAAATACTGGCAAGAGACCAGCTTTCCCATCAGTCGCAAGCAGTTGAGCAGTTTGCCCCAGGGCCAGACTTTGATGATCACCAAAGTCGGTCAAGAAAGAATTTCAACCAACGAAAAAGACGTTGATCTTTACGCCGAATTGGTTAGCGCCAACAGCAAAATCAGCAATGCCGTGCATTTGAAAATGAGAGTGGTGAACAGCCCGGACAACGAGCTGAAAGTGACCAATCTTCAAGATCTTTCGGCGAGCAAGAAATGATTCTCAGCCAGAGATTAGTCTTTGCCGATGCCAATTTTCCGCCTGTCTAATTTCACCCAGGCTTTGATCAAAATAAAACCAATCAAGGCTCCGACCGAGTCTACAGCCACGTCCGACGGCGAAGATGAGCGACCGGCCACGAACGATTGGTGATATTCGTCGGTTGCCGCGTAAAGAACACACAGAGCATATGGCACGGCAAAATCGTATATGCCACCGCAAGCGGTGCGTAAAAGCGCGCGCCGCAATAAGAATAAAAGCACTGCATATTCTGAAAGATGGCCGCATTTACGCACGAGCACATTGAACGAACCAAAATAGTGTCCGGTAATTTCGCCCGAATGAGCTTGATTGGAAAAAGCGAAAATCACCCCCATCCACAAGACCACCAGCAGCCAGGCAACCAATCTGTCAATCTCAGTCTGCTTTTTCTGGTTCATCTGCGCACTCTTTTTTTGGCATATTTGCGATAAACCGAGACGCCTTTGTGGTTCTTTACGAAGAAACGCCAGGGCAGATCAGCAGCCGAACTCACTCCCACTCTTGGGGATATGCCAATCAGGGTATCAGGCAGCGGGGCTTGACGCTCGAGCCAGATCGAGCCTGTGGCATCGCACAAATCTGCTCCATATTGTCTTTTATCGATATCGAAGAGACGACACAAACGTCCGGGTCCATTGCCGCCGGGAGCATCAATCGCCCTGATCAAAATCGCTGCCGGCACGCCTTCTGGCTCGGTGACCACATTGAGGCAATAATATGCGCCGTATATAAAGTAGACATAGGCATATCCGGGCGGTCCAAACATCACTTTTACCCGGTCGGTCAACCCCCTGAAAGCATGACAGGCAGAGTCACCTTGGGTATATGCTTCGACTTCGAGAATGGCCGCTTTAAGAATCGAACCATCCTCCAGCCGCCGACAGAGATGGGTACCCAGCAAGGCTCTAGCGACCTCCAGGGTGGGGCGCAGGAAGAAATCACGAGGATAAGTTTCCCTAAGTTGGCTCACGGATTTTCAGTCTAGCACTGCCGACGGTCAGTGCATAATGACGGCGAGGACTGAGCATGGTTGAGATTTGGCTGACGTCTCTGTTAGACTCAAGTTGAGAGTCTTAAAATCAGACCCATTCCTGGCGCCGGCTCAGCCATTGCCATGAACAAGGAACTATCTAGTCGTGACAGGTGTAGACAGAGTCAGCCAAGAGCAAAAGCGACCGGAAACCGAAGTCGACGCAGTCAGGCGCCATATCTGCCAAATCTTGGGCTTCGATTACGGTTTTATCGACTCTGTGCGTGGGCATGAAATTAAAACCGTGACGGCGTTCTCGGCTGCCGAGGAAGCGCAGGAGGCTCATCAATTCGTTCAATTACTCGTCGATGAGCACAGGCAGCCCGTTACCGCAGCGAATACCCATGTCTCTCAAAAGGTCAAACAAACACAAAGACCATGGGTGGGAAAACTCTTCACTACTGGTGGTGGCAGAAATAAATCGACAGAAGATGGTGAAACTCAAGAATCTTATCCGTATGCCATTATCCCGGTTTCCGAAACCGGCGGTGGTCCGCTAGCCCAGGTCAGGGGTTTAATTCGCGTAATATCTTTCGATGTCTCTCGGGAAATCAGCGAGAAGGATCTACAAACACTCAAATTGATGGGCGAACATTTATTCAACCAATTGCCGCAAGCGAGCGACTCATTGCCTAGCGAAGACGAGCAGCCGGTCGATCCTTTCGACAAAGACACAATTCTGGTCGTGCACTCCAAACGCCCGATTCGCAGACGATACACTCGCATTCTTGGCGCCCACTATCAGGTTCTGGAAGCCGACAACGGCGATCGCACACTCGAACTTTTGCCGTCTAACAAATGCGATCTGATTCTTCTGGATTCTGAAATTACAGATACATCCAGCTATGCCTTTTGCAAAGTATTGAAAGAGTCGGAGTGGAAAGATATACCGGTCATTCTCGTCACCCTCGACACTAACCCGGCGGCCCGGGTAGAGGGACTGAACGTCGGGGCCGACGATTGTCTTTCCGAGTCATGTTTCGATTCAGAACTGCTCGCCCGCGTCAAATCATCGCTCAGGCACCGCAAGACCGAACGTGAACTGGCCGTGCAACTGCAGTTGTTGGAAGATTACGCGCAACGCCTGGAGAAAGCGCACGACGATCTGTCTAAAGACAAGAATCTGGAAATGCAGCGCAGCGCTGCCCTGGAAAAAGCGCGCCTGGACACTGAAGTTCTCCGAAACCAGGAAGCACTTCTGCACCGGATCAGCAACATCATCAGAAGTTCTTTCAACATCAGCGAAAACATCCAGGAGATGCTTGTCTCGCTTGGTGGTTGGCGCTATCTCGAATGTTGTTTTTGTGTCATGCCCTCGGAAGAAGATCCCGAAGATTCAATTCGTTCCGAAGCAGCCAAGCCTCAAGAATACTCGGTCAAACACAACGATCTGGATTTGCAAATGTTCGAGATCTACAAGCGTAACTTTCAAAACGAGCAGATCATTCTCTCGAACGATTTTCAAAACGACCGCAGACTGGAGCCATTTCGCACGTTGCTGCGCGAATATCAGCCATTGTCATTATTTTTCCTGCCCATCACTTACGAAAATAAATTGCTCGGCATTCTCGGTGGCTTCAAGATCAATGAATTAGCCCAGTGGAACAAAGACAACGAAGCCTTTCTCAAATCGGTGGCCGATCAGGTGGCTACTGGAGTCACCAATGCCCGGCTCTACGCCAGAGTGCAAAGGCAAGCCACCACAGATGGTTTGACCGGTTTGTTCAACCATCGCACCGGTCAAGAAAAATTGGCCGAACAACTGCGACTGGCCGAACGTTATCAGCGCAACCTTTCGGTGGTCATGCTCGACGTCGATCATTTCAAATCGATCAACGACAATTATGGTCACCCAGCCGGTGATACAGTTCTCAAGGCTGTGGCCAAATTGGTCCGCAGTGAAATCCGCGATGTTGACTTTCCAGTGCGTTACGGCGGCGAAGAATTTCTCCTGGTCCTGCCCGAAATCAATCAGGAAGGGGCAATCGTCGTGGCCGAACGTATTCGCAAAAATCTCTCTCAGGAAGTGATGCAGCACGAAGGCATCACGATCAATGTCACTGCCAGCTTTGGTGTTTCATCCTTTCCGGACGATGCGAAGATGCAGCAAAGCTTGCTCGATCTGGCCGACAAATCGTTGTATCTCTCCAAACGGCTTGGCCGCAATCAAGTCCATTCAGCCAGCGATCTGATGTTCGAAGATATCGCCGTGCCGAAACACGCCGAAGTAGCGAAGGGCATGATCATTCCGCCGCCCCAATTGAGCCAATTTGTACCGGCTGAAATCTCCGAAGCAGCCGAACAAAAAGAAGAGCTGGTGCCCGAAGTCGTGGAAATGGTCAAAGCTCTCGCCACAGCTCTTTATTCCAAATCTGACTACAACAAAGTCCACCATCTCGAGACGGCTCGCCTTTCGGAATTGTTGGCCAAGGTCATGGGACTGAATCAGCAACAGATCGAACAAATTCGCGTGGCCGGTTTGTTGCACGACGTCGGCACACTTTCGATTCCTTCTGACGTTCTCAACAAACCCGGTCTTCTCAGCGAAGAAGAACGCCAGATCATGAATCAGCATCCGGTTCTGGGCGCCCAATTATTGCGCCCGATCCGAGCCCTGCGCGACATTTGCGAGATTCTGGAAAATCATCACGAACGTTGGGACGGCACAGGCTTTCCCAAAGGCCTCAAAGGCGAAGAAATCCCCTTGCCGGCGCGCATCGTGGCCGTCGTCGATTCCTATCACGCTTTGATTTCAGAGCGCCCATACCGCAAGGCGATGCCTCAGGATGAAGCGATCAAGATTCTCAAAGAAGGTGCTGGACACCAGTGGGATCCGTTCCTGGTCGACATTTTCACAGCCGTTTTGCGCAGCCTGCGTGAGCCGGCCGCAACTCCCCACGCTCAACCACAAGCCTAGGCACTCCCCGCACAGAACACAGGCATCAAGCTGCAAAGGCAGCAAATCTGCTTAGAGCGAATCCGGCTTTTTTCTTTCGTCGAGCGACGGTGTCGGGAAGGGACTGTTCTGTTTCAAATCGGCGAGATCTTTTTCGCCGATCGATTTCATCACTTTGCCCTTCTGATAGTTCTTATCTTTAGGATTATTCTTGGCGCCGTGCATCATCCTTTCGCCTGTGCTGATCAAGCGATGATCGTTGGCGATGCGGTCTTGCCATTTGTGTTGCACTCTTTTTTCGTCTTCGGTAAAGTCACCATTTTGCGGCAACTTCGGATCGCTGTCTTTGTCGGATTTCTTTTTGCCGTTGCCGAACAGTGATTTGGGCGGGCTGGGATCGCCCAGACCGGCACCGGGAGTGCCCGGAGGCATGAAATCTCCGCCCGGATTGGCATTGTAAGGAGCACTGGGATCGGAACTCGCGCTGGAACTGGAACTCGAACTGGAGCTGGAGCTATCGTCTTTGCTCCCGAACATATTGCCGAAACCGGCATATGCAGCCGTCTGGCTGAAGCAAGCGAAAAAACCCAGTGCTAAGCCTAGAGCCGCCCGGCGAGCCATCAGTTTACATATCGCTGTTTGATTCCGGTAGCTGACGTTGCTCATCACTAATCTCCTCGCTTAACTTAGAATCCTTTCAGGCTGGTTAGCCTCTCAGTACAGGTGAAATAGATTTATGGAAATCGGTGCTCTTTTCGAAGGCATATGCCGCTTTCAAAACCGTAGCGTCAGCCAGTCTGTTACCGACTATCTGCAGCCCGACCGGCAGATCGTGGGCACCGAAACCACAGGGCACCGAGATGCCAGGTAGTCCCGCTAAGTTTACAGGAATACTGGCTATGTCGGATAGGTACATGGCGACAGGGTCATTTGCCTTTTCGCCAATCTGAAAAGCGACAGAGGGCGCCGTTGGCGACAATACAAGATCGTACCGGGCGAAAATTTTGTCGAAATCTTCCTTCAACAAACGCCGCACCTGCTGGGCTTTTTTGTAATACGCGTCGTAATAGCCTGAACTCAGCACATAAGTGCCGAGCATTATTCTGCGTTTAACTTCGGACCCGAAACCGTGCTGTCGAGTTGATGAATACATCGAGAGGATATCTTTGGCATCTCTATCTCTATAACCATATCTGACACCATCGAAGCGAGCCAGATTAGCGCTGGCCTCTGCCGTACAGATGATGTAATAGACAGGCAGTGCATTTTTGGCCTGAGGTATGGACACTTCTTCGACAACCGCACCGAGTTTTTCGAAAGTCTTGGCCGCGGCTAGAACTTGCCGGCGTACATCTTCATTAATGCCTTCGCCAATCAATTCTTTGATGATGCCTATTTTCAGTTTGCCAGCCAATTCGCTGGGAGAGCGCTCTAAGAGCCCGGCGGCGAAATCGACACTGCCATTTTTTGTCTTAGTGTTTTGTCCATTTTCATCGACATAATATTCGAGCGAAGTCGAATCACGTCGATCGTGTCCGGCGATAGCCGTTAAAGTCATGGCCGCATCGTCGACTGACCGGGCCAGAGGACCAATTTGATCGAGACTGGAAGCGAAAGCGACGATGCCGAAGCGAGAAACCAAACCATAGGTAGGTTTAATGCCGACCACTCCGCAAAAAGATGCCGGCTGCCTAATCGAACCACCGGTGTCGGAACCCAGCGCAATCGTCGTGAAGCCAGCCGAAACTGCCGCAGCCGAACCGCCCGAGCTGCCGCCTGGAACATATTTTAGATCCCAGGGATTATGGGTTTGTTTGACCGAAGAATTTTCAGTGGACGAGCCCATCGCGAATTCATCGAGATTGGTTTTGCCGACACAGACAGCACCGGCCTCGAACAAACGCTCGACTGCCGTTGATTGGTAAGACGGAACGAAACCTTCCAGTATTTTGCTGGCACATGTGGTGGCATATCCTTGCACACACATATTGTCTTTGATGGCCACGGGAATGCCGGCCAAAAGAGGCAGTTGCTCGCCCTTTGCGATGCGGGCATCGATCGCCGCCGCTTGCTTTTCAGCTAATTGATCGGTCAGGCAAATAAAAGCATCGACATCTTTTTCATGCCTGCGTGTCTGCTCCTTATGAGCATGCAAAATTTCTACAGCTGAAACTTCTTTTTTGTCGAGCATCTTGCGCAAGGCGCGAATGCCCAGACCAACGACTTCTTGCATGGGCGCCTCACTTAGCTTGAGTGCTTTTTAAAGACCAGACAAGCATTGTGGCCACCGAAACCAAAGCTATTGGACATCGAGGCATTGACCGGTACAGAGCGCCTGGCTATGTTAGGGACGTAATCGAGATCACATTCGGGATCGGCATTGTCTAAATTAATGGTGGGCGGCAAAATTGAATCGTGCACAGCCAGAACCGAGACAGCGGCCTCTATGGCGCCGGCAGCGCCGAGCAGATGTCCAGTCATCGATTTACTCGAGCTAACTGCCAATCCGTTTTTCGCGTAGTCACCAAAAACTCTTTTGATCGCTTGAGTTTCAGCCTTATCACCAAGCGGCGTCGAAGTACCATGAGCGTTGATATAAGAAACTTCGTCGGGTTTCATCCCGGCATGCTTGAGAGCTTGAATCATGGCTCTGGCTGCCCCATCGCCATCGACGCAGGGAGCGACTATATCAAAAGCGTCACCGGTCATACCGTAGCCGACGATCTCGGCATAGATATGCGCACCACGAGCTTTTGCATGAGTCAAAGATTCCAAAATCAGAACCGCCCCGCCTTCGCCCATGACAAAACCATCGCGGTCTTTGTCGAAGGGACGACTGGCTTTTTCGGGCTCCTCATTGCGCAAAGACAGTGTGCGGGCCGCTGCGAAGCCGGCCATCACGAGCCCTGTCAAAGGTGCTTCACTGCCACCGGCAAACATGACGTCGGCATCACCGCGCTCAATGATCATGAAAGCATCGCCGATCGAATTGGTCGATGTGGCACAGGCCGTGACGGTACAGGTATTGGGACCTTTGGCGTTATAGAGAATGGAAATCCAGCCGGCTGCCATGTTGACGATCAGCATTGGCACCGTCAGTGGTGAGACACCGCGAGGTCCTTTATTGGTCAAATTGTAATGCTGCTGCTCGATCGATTCGAAGCCACCAGCAGCGGAACCAACTACGACTCCGACACGTTCGGGATTTTCTTTTTCAAAATCGAGCTTTGCATCTTCGACTGCCAGTCGACTGGCAGCTACAGCGAATTGAATGAAGCGGTCCGTGCGCTTAATTTGTTTGGGTTCCATGAATTTGAGCGGGTCGAAATCAGTGATTTCGGCTCCAATCAAACATGCCGAACGGTATTGCTCCGGAACTCTGGTGACTCGTTTGACACCAGATTTTCCGTTAGTAATGTTTTGCCAGAATTCAGCTTTGCCGATCCCGACAGAGGTGACAACGCCAATTCCCGTAACAACTACGCGCTCTTTCGACATTCAAACAATCCTTAAGCGAGGCCAGACACAGCTCCCCGCCGCGCTTGCCTCGCCAGTGTTTTTACACAGTTCTGCATCCACACAGAAAACGGCGCGATCACCGAACGACTTCTGATTTAAATGTGGGCGGAGATGTATTTGACGGCTTCACCAACGGTGGTGATTTTTTCAGCATCTTCATCAGGAATTTCCATGCCAAATTCCTCTTCTAGAGCCATTACTAACTCTACGGTGTCGAGGGAATCAGCACCTAGATCTTTGGTGAAGCTGGCCTCCATCGTTACCTCATCGGCGTTGACGTTCAACTGTGCAACGGCCACCTTCTTTACTCGCTCGAAGGCTTCCTTCTCTTCCATGTGTGCTTAAAACCCCCATATCCGAAAACGCAACAGAAACAAAGCTAACCGCTTAGGGCGAGCCAAGGGAAACTAGAATATCACGTCATTAAGGCAAGCATCATTTACGGTTACGATTCTTTGTACATTGGCAGCCAGTGAGCAACCGCAAGCGATGCCAGTCTTTGACAAGGCCCTTCGCAAGGCACTAATCCTGACTCAAACAGCTTACACAGGTCTTACTGCCTATCTATGTATACAAGCCGCCGTTTACTTCCAGCACTTGACCTGTGACGTAAGAGCCACCTGTGGCGAAAAAGAGAACGGCCTGCGCGATATCATCGGGAGTGCCCATGCGCTTCAAGGGAATCTTGTCTGTGTAGTTTTTAATAATTTCTTCGCCCAGTTTGCGAGTCATATCAGTGTCGATGAATCCAGGTGCAACTGCATTGGAAGTAATCGAACGCGAGGCGTATTCGAGAGCGATCGTTTTAGTGAATCCGATCAGACCGGCTTTGGCCGCTGCGTAATTGCATTGACCGAAGTTGCCATGAACGCCTGTGGTGCTGGCAATGTTGACGATGCGACCAGACCGTTGCTTGGACATCACTTTCAACACAGGTTTCGTCACTTTGAAAGCGGATGTGAGATTGGTGTCAATCACTGCCTGCCACTGCTCCTCGCCCATGCGCATGAACAAATCATCTCTGGTAATGCCGGCATTATTGACGAGAACATCTATGCGTCCCCATTTTTCCATGACTTCTGCCACCATCTTTTCGATTGACGCCGAATCGGTGACGTTGCAAGGAACGCCTATGACTTTTCCACCTTCGGCCGCTAACTCCGCAGCCGTCGCTTTGCATAATTCTTCATTGATGTCGTTAATGACAATGGCTGCACCTTCGGCCATCAATGCTGTCGCGATTGCCCTGCCTATTCCGCGGCCCGAGCCTGTGACCACTGCGACTCTATCAGCTAGTTTGCTCATCAATTACTACCTTTCCTCTCGGCTAAAACTACAAGACAAATTGAGAATCTATTGCCAGAACTTGATCAAACCGGCACTCATCTTCTCGATACGTGATTTGTGGGCGATCTTATTCAACCATCGATCGGGCAACTGGGAAGCGCCATGATAAGCTCCTGACAGCGCTCCGACCACGGCTGAAACTGTATCAGTATCGCCGCCTGAACGCGCAGCTGCACAAATAGCCTCTTCGCAATTGTGTCTGAAAATCAGAAAAATTCCCACTGCCGTCGGTATTAACTCATTAACATTGGATTCGACGTTAATCAATGAATAAGGCAAATCGTCGGCGGGATGAGCGTAGTCGAGATCGGGCGCGACATCGTCCCACGACTCGGCGAAGCGCTGATCGACAGCCTCGGCTACGGCCAATTCGCGAGCGACATAATTGCGCACGTCATCGGCCGAGTCCAGACGTCCGCCGATAATAAAGTAGTGAATCGAGTCGGCGACAACGCAAGCAGCAGCCCTGGCCCGACCGTCTGATTGAGTCAATGCGGCTTGTTCGGAAGCGACTGCCACGGGCTCATCGGTTTTGCCCTGACCAGGCAGACAACCGGCTGCAAAAACTCGCGCTGCACAATTAGCATGAGTGGCTTCGGCTCCGTCTTTAGCCAGAGGGTGCTCGTCCGCCATACGTCTGAGCGCGGCCAGACAGGGGACGCCTGGCGAAGTTTTGAGAAATTCGGGATCGGTGAGCAAGCTCTCCAGGCGGTTTTTCAAATCGGCGCGATCGAATTTACCGGCAGTGGCAAGCAAACTCTCGCCGAGGGCAAGTGCCAGGTACGAATCAGCCAACAATGCGCCAGGCTCGTGATCCGGCAAAGCACTGCGGCTGAGGCCGGCGGCGAAATTCCTCAATCCGGAGAGCCCGACAGAGCCTGCGATTTCTTTGTAGTTCAAACCAACGGCACTGCCACCCAGAGAATTCGCACAAATAGCTCCGAAAATGGCACCATTGATGCGGTCGGCGATCGTCTCGGCGGCAGGCAAAGGAGGGCCCTGTAATTGAGGAATATCCACTTTAATTCAGCCGTTTATGAGCTGTCCCTTGAAAACGGGAGCGCTGTCAACCCGTTCATTATGCCAGACAGAAAAGATCATAGCGCCGTGCTTGGCATCGAGCGTTGCGTCTAAAATAGAATGCACACCCCCAGGAAGGTTTTCATGCGGCTCAACTTCGTTCACGTCGCCCTCTCCGTTCTTACGCTGGCATCTTTAAGCGCCGACCAAAGAGCCTTTGCCCAACCCAATATGCCTTACATGCCTTCAAGTTCGGATCCGCAGGCCAGGCTCAAGTCGGGAGCAATCTTCAATAAAGCAGTCGAGACTTTTCAAATGGGTGATTACGGCAATACGATCAGATTGTTGAAAGCGGCCGAGCCATTAGACGCAGGCAACAAAGCCATTTTCAATTTAGAAGCCCTGGCCTATTCAGAATTGGGTGACAATTACAACGCCAACACTAAATTCAGACAAGCCCTGTCGCTCGATTACAACTATGTCGCGTGCCGCAACAACTATGGCGTCTTTTTGAACAAAACCGGCAAAGTCAAAGAGGCGACAAAAGCCTTTGAAGAGTGCATCCGCAGCGACCCTAAATATCCTGATGCCTACTATCATCTGGGCCAGATCATGCAAAACAAAGGCGATATCGACAAGGCCCTCGAGATGTATCAAGTCGCCACTCAACTGAAGCCCAGTTACGTTGACGCTCAGCGCGATTTCGGTTTGGCCATGTACGAAAAAGCAATCGCCGGAGGAGCTGGCGTGACCATGTCCGATGCCGTAGCCAGGCTGAAAACAGCGGCTCAGTACACCCCCGAAAACCCGCTTGTCTGGTTCCATCTGGGCCGGGTTTTGTGCGCACAAGGCAATTTGGATGAAGCCGAAAGTGCCTTCCGTACATCTCTCATGAAAGATCCGAAACTGGCAGCTGGCCAATGGGAATTGGGCAAGCTGCGTTATCTCAGAGGCGATGCTTATCGAGCCGTCGATCAATGCGGTGTGGTCGATAAGATCAGTCCTGTCTATGGTGAAGGCAAGCAGTATCCCAAAGTCGATCAGCTTGTCGTTTATACCTATCTGGCCAAAAGCTATGAGGTACTAGAAGACTGGGAGCATGCAGACCAGGTCTGGAGAAAAGTGGCAGCCCTGCAGCCGAATAATAGCGAAACGGTCAAGCACCTGAGTGAATTGCGCCACAATTTGAAGGCCACGACTAAGCGACGCAAAGATCAAGTCGATCCCGGCGAAATCCAGGCCATGGTTTGGAAAGGGGTTGAGCAAGTGGACAATGGCGATTTTGCCGGAGCCAAAGCCAGTTTCGACCGCACTCTTGAACTGGATCCACACAATTTTGGTGCCCTGCAAAATCAAGGCCAATTACTGGAAGCCGCCGGCGATTTGAACGGCGCCATGGCCAAGTATCAAGCGGCGATGGCGTTGAATCCGAAATTCGATGGACTCTATTACAACATGGCGTATCTTTTAGAAAAATTGGGCCTCGGTGCCGAGGCGGGCGTCATGTATCAGAAATTTCATGAAATCGCCGGCCGCTATCCCTACGACCCGAAGCACTGCGTCGATCTGCAGCAAGATGAAGCTCGGCAGCGCGCCCGTGATGAATTGAAACGCCGTCGAGGCTACTAGAAGATTGCTATGATTGATTTTGGCTATAGTGAGTACATATATGAGCAAGCATTCTCCTCAAAAGAAGACAGTCTCGACTTTGACTCTGGTCAAATATAAGCAAGAGAAGCGCAAGATCGTTGCCCTTACTGCTTATGATTATTCGACTGCCCAGATGTTGGATCGAGCGGGCGTCGATGTGATTCTGGTCGGCGACAGTCTGGCAATGGTCGCTCTCGGACACAAGACCACGCACGCAGTCACAGTCGAAGAAATGCTGCACCACACAAAAGCGGTGACGCGCGGCGTAGAGAGAGCGATGGTGGTAGCCGATCTGCCATTCATGAGCTATCAGGTCGACATT
>CAJCHQ010000623.1 GCA_903970295.1 Bryobacterales bacterium | reverse complement strand
GAACATCGGGGTCCCGATGGGAGCGATCCTTCTATTGGCAATGCTCACACCGTTGAGTCTGCTGCACAGCGAGTTTGGAAAAGCGATCCCGGGCACGGAGGGTACGCTAATTCTCCACCTCGGTGTGTGGTTCTTTTGTCTATTAGCGGCCGTGGTCTTCGCGGCCGTCTGCATCAGACTTATCGACTGGACGATAATAACAAGCCTACCCATCTGGTTGCAGATATTGATGTTCGTTGTCGTTCAACAGGCGATGTACTTCGGAATTTACGCCTTCAAGAAGCCGTCATCAGATTGAGTCGCAACAGTCCTGGGAAGCTTTTTTCAATCAGCGTAGATGAACAGCGAACCCTGCTGTGTGTTTATGCCTAGCGAACATCGAATGTCGCAAACAAGAAAATTTGATTTCAGCTTGCCGACGCGCGAACTGACATCAAACGTTAAACGAAATCGAGCGGACACTGCCGCGATGGCAGTTTCTGAGATTTTGTCCTTCGCTCATCGGCGATTTTTACTCTTGCTGCTTCATTCCGAAGCGGCATCGAAACGAGGTGTAATATGCTTATAGTTAGAAAACCAATCTTCTTGGTCCCACCCGTCTGCCTTGTCGGGCTGGTCATAAGCGTGATCTGTGCAAACGAATTGCCAGCTGAATTATTGATACCACCACTCGCGGTTTTGTTGTTAGCCCTGTCCCCGCTGGCGAGCCTGCTGCACCGAAAGATCCCGCGATTATCACACAGCAGTGATATCGTTCTACACGTGTTGCTGTATGCTTACGTACTGGCTGCGACCGTGTGGTTCGCATATGCCTACATACCTGCCATAGTCTTTTCGATAAGCGGGAAGAATCCCTCCTGGTCACCATTTGTCTTCATTTGCGTACAACAGAGCTTTTACTTCGGAATACACGCGTTCAAACTCACTTCCGAGTCAATACGGAATATTGACCACTTGCGTTGATCAGCCACGTATGCCCGAGTATGACAGCTCGTTCAATAGAGTTTCAATAGCGGTTCCGTAGCATTTCTGCGGCTAAGAAAATGGTCGGCGTTCGCGCCGACTATTTGCTCATCAGACTTTGCTGCATGAGCACTGCTCGGCGTGCGGATCATTCATTTGATTGACACTGCCGCTTTTGCTCATCCAGGAAGGTCTGAGCCTTCTCGCGGCAAAGAGAAATTTGCGGCGTCAACAGTTAGTGGCGTGCGCAACCTTGTAACCGGAGCTAGCGGGCAGGATGTCGAAAGGCTAACAGGATTCGACGAAGGTCCAATTCACCCGGATTGGTCAGTCGAACTGCGACTTCGCGGCATCGAGGTTATTGAAGGCGTCCTGCGTGAACAGGCTTGCGATGTATTAGAGTGGTACGCCAAAAACGGCGGGATCATCTACAACGGTCGCTAACGATCTTGTGTGCCACCACTTTCAGTCGAGTGGTGGCATCACCCGTTGTCAATCGAGAACGGCAAAAAAAGCGGAATACGATTATCGAAATACGGCGAGGGATTTACGACCCCAACATGCCGATCGTATTCATTGATGAAAATCATCTGTGGCAGGGATTCTTTGCCTGGATAGAAAGTAACTTGGTGGTTAACGGCCTTTTGAAAGTCGAAGAATTCCGCAGGC
>CAJCHQ010000622.1 GCA_903970295.1 Bryobacterales bacterium | reverse complement strand
CTTCCGATCTCTTCGAGGCGATCAAAGATCAAACTTACTCGACCTACATGCGCGTTGTCTGACCGCAGGAGGCTGACATTGGAGCGATTGCTTGCCTCTTGCGCACCGGTTTTCCTCGGCGCCTGTTCAAGCTGTGCTGGTCGAATGCGGAATGGATGCGTGACAATAAACTTGCATTCATTCTGCATTTTTTTTCGTGCTTTTGTTTTTGCTGTTCATTAGTACTATAGAAACAAGTATTAAATACGATAGCAAGAAATTTTTAAAAGAAGGGAAGGCCGTAGAGTCCTATTTTATGGACATCTTTGGCCTTCCAGAAAGATTTAGGCTGCGCTCAGTTGGTCAGTTGTCTGACCTGCCTGCTTTTTCTTTTTGTTGTTTTTCTTCTTGCATTGGCTTTTCTTTTTGGTTTGAAGAATGTCCACGGCAGCGCCAGGAAACGAGGGCCCCAGTATCACCTGAGCTGGCGTGCAGTGGATGATGCCAATCAGGGCTTGAACCACTGTTTTGCCACCATCTGCAAGGAGTAGGCGTTTACGAGCATAGATATCCGCTTGATTTCGGCAACTTTTCACGTTGGCGTTTTCAATCGCGTTTACAGCCAGACGTCCGATGCCCGATACTCCAAAAAAGTTCGCAGACACTTGTAGAAGTAAACGGTCTCGATGGGCTTCGTATCTGCTGTGGTGTGTTGACTGGCGCGGTCTCAACCCGGGGTCATTGTCAGGGTTCAGGCAATACCGTGCCGCTTGAGGTAAGAGGCGGAGGCAGAAAGTTTCGAAGTGTGCTTGTTGGTCGATCAGGTTCTGATCTGTCGTGACATTGTGTTCTTGCTGCAGGAATGCCAGCAAGCGATCAAGCTCTCTGGCGTATTCGCGCAGACGATTGGCATCGCGAAGTTCGGCACCGTTGCCCATGTCTGTCTCGTGTTGCGCCTCCAGAATATTGGCTTTGGCAAGTACTCGTTTCTTGAAGGCCTCCATCTCCTCTGCTTTTTCACCCCATGTCAAATCTGAGCGGGCGCTGGGGTATCTCGTATCTTTGAGATTGAGCAGCGACGGAGATTCGGTCAAGTCCAAAAGCATGTCGACCAGGCGTTGCTTTGTGTCGATATCCGGGCGGTCATCTTCGTTGACTTCGATGCGCAAGACATACATCGTGCACAAGGTCGGCGCGGAGAGCTTCAACTTCAGCTTCTCATTGACTGTCAGGTCGATGGCGAAATAACGTCCATCCCTTGTGTTGATGAAGAGGAGGTCCATCTTGGCGATGTCTGCTGCAGACCTCTTTCCTGTTAACCTCAACTGCCAACCGGCGCTCTCCATCTCATCTCGAAGCAAACTGGTTGACTCAACAAGCTCCCGGCATTCGGGTGCAACTTGGCTGGCGTCGAGTCGGTAGAAATCTCCCGTCAAAAAATTGAAGAGTTCATTCTGTAGCCGGTCACCGCGATCGTGTTTCAATTCATGACGGGTCATTTTCTTACTTCTCCTCGATTGATTTTGATGGGCGTTTCTGGCAGCAAAGACCAACGCAACGCGCAGACTTCGGGTCAAGAACTCAGTTCAGATTCGAACTACCAAGATGTTCTTAACTCGTGATTTGCGGCTGTTTTTTTAAGGTCTGAGCTGGGAGAGGGGATGGGTATGCAATTCGAGACTAATTGAGTGGTTTGAGTCAGGCAATTAACGATTTGTATAGAGTGTAGAAACCTGGGAGTCGTGGAGCAGTTAGGTTCCGAGGTCACAGACCGATGAGTCACTCGGATCGCTCCTAGAGGTCTGCTTGAGCACTGAAACCCCCATAACAGCGCTTGATGCGGATTTTGATCCGGTGGCCATAGTTAGCGCCATTGTCCTCATTTAGCGCAATCCGCGCTAATTGTCGGCTCTTGGCAACACCCAAAGTGGGTGGTGGTAACCCTTTCGCTCGACTTGGAAATGGGCGACGCTTCAATATCTTCATGCAAAAACTGGCCCTTTCCAGGCCAGCTTTCGGACGCACTTTTGTCTTCGGGGCGGCGTCAAAATCCTTGATCGAGCATGAGATAGCGGTTGTTCTTTCTATGTCTGTTCAATTGCAAGTTAGCCATGTCGAAATTGAAGTGACGAAATTGAGTCATGCGCGGAGCAGAAAGAAGTGGCGCGATGCGCAGACCGCGGTTATTAGCCCCGCGAGCCAAAACAGAAGGGGCAACAGCGATGATGATCAGCGCGGCGGCCAGGATTGACATTGAGTGATGCGAAATTCTGGTCATAAGATAGCCTTTCTAATTTTACTTGCCCGAATTGACAGACCGGCTCCGATGCACAAAAACAGCATAAGGGCTTTCTGTGGAGGTGGCGTGAAGCGTCCCACTAAAAATGGCAAAGTACCAAATCCCATTTTCGATGCGCCCCGCTCCACGTATCGCCAAACGTCCACGAGGTCAGCTTGGATGTCAGTCGCATGCTGTAGGCGGCGCTGCTCCGGTCCAGCCGGAGACTGTTCGAAATTTTTCGTTCAACTCGGGCAGCGTCTGGGAAGAGAGCACCGTCGGTAGTGTCGGATCAGTTGCAGTTGAATCTGGTCGCTGGCGGAGCTCATACCTTCCTTAGCCTCATGTCAAGAACTGGCATGATCTTGATCTCGCCGCGCGGAGTGGGTGCTTGAAATTTCAAAGAAAATCGAGCTTTGTTTAACCGCGCTATAAGTGTTTATTGGCGCTTCTTGTTGATTGTGGCTTGACCATTGGCAGCCTGGACAGGGCAAATGCGAACGGCGAAAAACCGCACAATGAGCAGATAAGCAGCTTGTCACCTCTTTGCAACGCGAGGGCTGTTGTATTGGCTGATCCTGCTGTACTAAGTTCATGATCGATTCTCACTTTCTTAATTCAAACGATCTCTTCCCTCCGACCCAAGCTATTCACAAGCAATTCGGCTGAACTTATGCAAACTTACGTTTTGCGTCTACGACTAAGTTCACCTGTTTCCGGCAGCACCGCCACATCGCTCTGAGCAGTCGCTGGAAAGTTCGGATGTGCGTTTTCTTAGGTCACAGTCGCTTTTGCTTCTCAGTATTTCGCTTCCACACAGGTTCCTCACGGAGCCAGACTCAAGCACGCCTGACAAACGAAAGGATCTTTCCATGTCAAAAAACATCGTCATTTTCTGCGACCCTCCCGTCTCGAAGCCTGGTACCAATGTGGGTGGCTGTCACGCTGTCGTCTCTCACATGATGCATCAGCTGCGAGCAGACGGTCACAAAGCAACCCTGTTCACCTCCGAAATTTTCGCCGAAGACGCTGCGAAAAAAGACGCTTACGCCTATGTCTCGAGTCTCATGGACATCGGCGACTACGACACCGTGCACATTGTCACATGCACACGACTCGGTCTTCTCGCCAGACGCTACTGTGTCGAGCATGGTCTGCAATTCACCTGCACCTATGACACGCAAGTACCCGAGTATCTGAAGCTGCGGTTCGGAGTTCCTATCGCTGCCGCTTACTCCTACTTACGCTGGTTCTTCGAAGCTGCTTCCGCTGTGATTGTGCCAACCGAGTCAATGAAAAAGTTGTGCGAGGCGAACGGTTTGCAGCGTGTTGTGGTCAATTCGCATGGCGTCGACACGGAGCTCTTTCAGCCGTTGACGCAGTCGACGATGTCAGACCCCGAGACGCAGCGATTCTTCGACAGCCTGCCGCGTCCTGTGCTTCTCTACGTGGGTCGCGTCACACCCGAGAAAAGTCCGGAAGATTTTCTGCGGTTGACGCTCGGCGGTAAGGAACACAGCAAAGTGATCGTCGGCAACATCTGCGGTGGCTTGACCCTCGAAGAACTGCAGGCAATCGATCCGAAAGCTCATTTTGTCGGGATCAAGACCGGGCAGGCGCTAGCCGATTTCTATAAAGGCTCGGACCTCTTCGTCTTCCCCAGCAGAACTGACACCTTCGGACTCGTGCTTCTGGAGGCGCTCGCATCCGGTTGTCGGACATTGGCGTATCCGGTCGTGGGTTCAATCGACGTGATTACCGACCCGCTCGTCGGCAGTCTTGACTTTGACCTCGAAGCCGGTGCCGCCAAAGCACTTCGACTCTCGCCCCTCGATTGCAGGAATTTCGCACTCCGGCATTCGTGGCAAGAGTCGATTCGCCGTTTTGCTTCGAACTACGTGCCGGCTAAAGGCCCAGGACCAGTGGGACCGCATAGCACCAACACGTGGGCAAACATGTCGTGGCAAGATGTCGAAGAACTCGTCAACCACGCCGCCATGGCGCTGTGGGGGAATGAGCCGACCTTCGCGAACAAGCCGTGGACAACGGGTGTGGTCAAGACTTAAGCCGTGTTGAGAGGGGCTCTAAAACTTCTGACGGAGTTCTAGAGCCTTTGGCGAATTTAGCCCCAACGCCGTTTTTGCCTTGGTGGAAAATGGAGAGGCCGCGGGCAAACATTCTGATGTTCAGCATGTTTCCAGCGGCTCCTCCTTTTGCTGCGTTTACCACTATATAAATTAGTAAATTTCGGATTCAAGAACGCGATAGAAAATCAGCCTGCCAACACTGTGTAATTCAACATTTTGCCGCCGGCGCGCCTGCTCTATTTTGAGAGGCACGTCGAGGTTGTGGCCATGCAGATTCACGAGAGAATTCACAGTATGTACGACGAAGTCGGCACCACTGCTCTTTCCGAAGGCTTTCTCACACTGGCAGAGCGGATGTTCAGTGCGGCGGTGGAAGAGGCTAAGAGACCGGCTCACGACAAGCGCGTCCTCGCTGACAGTTGGTTCGGCCTGGCCCAGGTTTATCACAAACAGCAAAAAATCAGGCTGGCCGTGCATTACTACCGGCGCGCCGTGCATTTCTACGAAAGCAAGCCAGATCACTTTGCCTGCCAATTAGCGGCAGGCTTCGATAACCTGGCCACGCTCTATCTCGTGGACGGGGAATTGGCTAAGGCCCGGACCTTCTCCCGCAAAGCGCTTAACATTTACGAGCGGTTATTGGGATCCAACAATCCGATACTGGCACCGCGGCTGGTGCGTCTAGGATATATTTACGCTCAGTGGAAATACTTCGACAAGGCGCTCTTTTACTACGCTCGCGCTAAGGCTCTGAAAGGCGACCAGGGCACTTCATAAAACCTCGCGTCCGATCCGCTAGATGTGTCCAAGCCGGCGGGCGCAAAATTGTTTGTTTTGTTTCTACCAAACCAAGCCAGGTGCTTCTAACTAAGCTTTGTAACGGATCTCTGCGCGCGTGTAAATCATGATTTTAAGAGCTTTAGCTTTCGATCTTTTGCTACGACTAGGTCGACTATCACTCTTCCAATTCTAATAACTACCGACTACACCGACGCATCGCAATCATCTGCGCATTCATTTTCAACACTTTTACCAAGTGTCGTCTGCTCCCGATTATCATCGGCTTGCCCTCCTCAGAACTCGATCTGACTGACGGAAAAGCTCGCCATTCCTGGTTGAGCGACGACACATGCACAACCCTTCAGGCGATTAAGCGAAATATATTTCGTAAGGAGTCTCACATGTACAGATTCGCCAAAGAGGCAATTTCCGTTGCCGTAGGTCTTCCTGGCGTCACCTATGCCGATGTGCGCGCCACGGTCATTACCACCGAGACAATCACTCAAGAAAACTTGGAGGCTCCGGACGTCAACGAGGACAAAAGCATTGGCTTTGGTATTCGCATTCTCGCCCGGGGCGGATGGGGCTTCGCGGCCACACCCAAATATCCGGATAAGAGATCTGTAGACCTCGCGGTCAGAAACGCCTACGCCAATGCCCTCGCCAGCGCCAAGACCCTGAAGAAACCCATCGTCTTCGTGCCGGAACCGCCCCACATCGGTCGCTGGAGCAGCCCGCTAATCAAAGACCCGTTCGCCATTCCGTTGTCCGAGAAGGCGCGAATACTCCATGCGGCCACCAAAATCGCGCTCAAAGTCAAAGGCATCGAGCTTTCCACGGCTTGCTTGGAATTCAGCCGGACGAAAAAGCTGTTTGTCTCGAGTGAGGGTTCGCACATCGTTCAAGAATTTGTCACTTCGTCTTGCGGAGTAGATGCCTGGGCCTTCCACGACGGCAATTATCAAATTCGGTCTTATCCGAATTCGGCAGGCGGTCAGTACGAGCAAGGCGGTTGGGAAGTGATCGAGAAATGGGCTCTGGCAGATCATGCCGAAGGCATGGCCGAAGAAGCGGTTGCTGTCTCGCGAGCACCGCTGTGCCCGGAGTTCAGCGATGGCATCGACATCATAATTGGCGGGTCGCAGATGGCATTGCAAACGCATGAGAGTTGCATGCATCCGTGTGAATCCGACCGAGCTTTCGGTGAAGAGGAGAATTATGCAGGACGGACATTCCTCTTGCCTAGGGAGCTTAACCAGCTTAAGTATGGTGCCTCGATCGTCAACATTACGGATAATGCCACCATCCCCGGTGGTCTCGGTTCGTTTAAGTACGATGATGAAGGTGTGCGCGGTCAACGCACCCCGCTCGTCAAAGACGGCATTTTCGTCGGTTACCTCACTTCTCGCGAGACGGCTGCCAGACTTGGTCTGCCGCGCTCGGGAGGGGCGATGAGGTCAGAGACTGGGGCCGACGTGCCGATGATTCGTGGTACCAATGTTTCACTCGAACCAGGCAATGCCGGAAAGCTCGATGCGCTGATTGCCGGAACAAGGCATGGTATCTACTTCGATACCAACCAGTCGTGGTCGATTGATGACCGCCGGCACAATTTTCAGTTCGGTACTGAGATCGCCTGGGAGATTCGGCGCGGTAAGCTTCATCGCGTATTGCGCGATGCCAGCTACTCGGGGCTGACCCAGAAGTTCTGGAATTCTTGCAAAGCAATTTGCTCGAAAGAGGAACAAGTGGTCTGGGGCATTCCCAACTGCGGTAAGGGACAACCCTGCCAGGCCATGAAGGTCGGTCATGGTGCGCAGCCCGCTCTTTTTCACAAAGTTCAAGTCGGCGTCGCCACCAAAGACGCTATGTCTCATGGCACCGGGGGCGGTTGCTCCGCGCAAAAGGCCAGTCATTCTCATCATCGTAGCCATCACAAAACGTCGGCGCGTTCGCGACGCTCAGGAGTTCGTTATGCTCAGCGAAAATAAAGCTAGGGTTCTAGCTGACATCGCGCTCGGTTATGGCAAAGGAAAAACCGAGGCGCTCGAGGTCTCGGTTGATTATTCCGCCCAATCAACTGCTCGTTTCGCAAATTCCGGTATGACGCATCACCTGGAGAACAGTGGCACGTCTTGTTCGGTGCGAGTGGTTGTGAGCGGCAATCGTTCGGCGGTTCAGTCCGGGGACGATCTCACCCGTGGTGGCATCATCGCACTGGTAGACAAGGCGATTTTCAAAGCCAAGCAGCTCAAACGCGATCGCTACATTTTCGAGCTGCTCGGTCCGAACTCGCCGCGCGTCCAGAATAATGCCAAAGTCCGCGATTGTTTCGACCCTCGCATTGCCGAGATTGGTGCCGAGGAGCGCAGGCAAGCAGTAGAAGCAATCATCCGGGTGGCCGGCAAGCGACGGTTGACGACGGCCGGCATTTACATGCCTTCGTTCATGGCTTGCGCCATCGCCAACTCCAAGGGGCTTTTCCGCTATTATCGGGAAACGAATTTGGAATGTTCCATTTCGATGTTAGGGAAAACTTCTTCGGGTTGGTATAAGTCGTCGGGTTCATCCCTGGGCGACATCGATCCACTGAAGATAGCTGAAATAGCAGCCCAGAGGGCGGTACAGAGTCGCGACCCGATCTACGTCAGACCGGCAAAGTACACCGTAGTGATGGAACCCGAAGCGGTTCTCGATCTGCTCGGCTGTCTTTGGGAGCATTTGACCGGTGAATCTCATCGAGAGGAAACGTCGGTGTTCACTGGGGAAATCGGTGAGAAGATTCTGGGTGCTAATATCACTGTGCGAGATGATGTCTACCATCGTCTACAGGGTGGATGTCCTTTCGACGACGAAGGGATGACTCGCTCGGCCGTAACCTTGATCGAGAACGGCATCATCAGACAACCCGTGAAAGGCAGGCGCAGCGCACGCAAATTGGGTGGCGCGCCGACTGGACATGGGTTTGGCATGCCGGCGGCCAAAAGCGAATATCCCCTCAACATCGTGGTTGCAGGCAGTTCGCGGCTGAAGACCGAAGATTTGATTGCCTCTACGAACTATGGCATCTGGCTGCCACGCTTCTGGTACAACACGATGTTCGACCCCAATACGCTTTTGCTGTCAGGGATGACCAGAGACGGGGCGATGCTGATCAAGGATGGCAAGCTGACTCGCGGCGTCAAGAATATGCGCTTCAACGTCAGCATCCTGGAAGTTTTGCGCAATGTCGAGCAGATGGGAAGAGCTGTTTTTGCCACTGGTGAAGACAGTTTTCCGGCAGTGGTGCCCTCGATGAAAGTGCGCGATTTTCGCTTCACTTCAAGAACGAAGACTTAGTGATTGAGTTCGAGGGTCCCGGAACAGCGCCTAGCTGCGCGGGACCCTCTTTTTTTTGTTTTTAAAATATTATTTTCGGCAAAGTAGTGAATTCGGCAAAAGCGAGTCCCATAAAGGAGATTATTTCGATCCGAATCGACCTCAGGCACTTGTTGCAGGGCTAGACCTAAAAACGCCGACCGACAGACTCGGTCTATTCGTGTATTTCTTGAATGCCTTGATTGGCCACTGGAATATCCAGAATCAATGGCGGTTGTTCTTCTGTTTCCGCCCACTCGGCTAGATGATTGAGCAACTTCTGTTTGTTCTTCTCGTTCACCACTACGAGCATGGAGGGTCCGCCGCCACTCAAAACACAACCCAGAATCGGTTGATTGACCAGAGCTTTTTTCAGAGCCGAGAACTGGGGCACCAAACTTTCTCTGTAGGACTCGTGAATGCGGTCATTGAACGCTTCACGCAAGGTGTTCTCGTCGCAAGCGGCGACAGCCGAAACCAGAAGTGCTGTGCGCTGAATATTGGCCACTGCATCGCGGAAGGGAACTTGGGTAGGTAGAACAGCGCGCGAGTCGGCTGTGCGCATACGAATTTTAGGTACGACAAAAATCGTTTTCCAGGAATCTGGCCAATCGTGTTGCCGGGCAATGATCGAATTCTTGAAAGCAGATCGGGCCGTAATCACGAATTTTCCCATCAGGCTGGCGGCTAAGCTTTCACTATGACCTTCAAGAGCTGTTGCTTGAGCAAGCAAAGTACCGGTCGTTGGAATGCGGTCTTTAAAAACATTGGCTGCCCAGAGGGCGCCCAGAAGTGCAGCGGCGCTGCTGCCCAGCCCACTGCCCAGAGGTATGTCCGAGTCGATATGAATGCGAATACGTTCGAGCAAGACTTTGTCATCCTTCCACAATTCGCTCATCATTTTGTAAATCAGGTTGCCGGCGTCATCGGGACGACTCGATTTAGCAATCGAACCAGAAAAAGTGATCAAAGGAACGCTGGGATCGTTCTCATCGAGCAAATCAAAAGTGAGACGGCAATAAACTGCCAGAGCGAGCGCGCAGGTATCGAAACCCGGCCCAAGATTGCTTGTGCTGCCAGGAATTCTCAGGGTGAGCCGTCGCGTCTGGGTTGTCAAATGGTTGCTTTCTTTTATTGCCATGATCGGACCATATATAGCATAGGCGCGCCAATTCTTGATCTCGCATGTAACGAAGGCGAACTTCAGTTGGAGTTCTGGCGGCGGTCCAATCTGACATTGGCGTCACGTTCAGCAATTACCGTCGCTTTGGTTTGAGCGATGACGAGTGAGCCAGACTTGGCTACTACCTCGGCTCCGGCTCTGGCGATCACGATAGAGCCATCATAGGCGGTGACTCGGGAACCGCATTCTGCCTCGACCCTCGCTCCTTTTCTGGCTGAGACAAGCGAGCTGGTTTCGGCAATAACCAGACAATCTCGATCGGCGATGACATAAGAATCAGCTCTGGCGACTACGACTGCGCCCGGGATTGCTGTCATCTTTACGCCCTCGGTTGCGAAGATGCGTGCGTAATGATCGGTTTGATGTCGTCTATCGACCGGAGGTGTGAGGACATTTTCAGGGTGCATGCGAAGCTCCGAAGGGTCAGCCAGCCTTTGTTTATCGACTCAAAGTATCCGCACTCCTTGTGGCGCGGGCGTGACGAAACTATGGCAAATCTATTACATAGCCGGGGGAATGCCTCTTGAGCTACGTAATAACCCCATGTACGACGGCGGTGGAAATCGTTAGATTGATTCTACGCACTAGTTCTCAGGCATCACTAGTTATGGCAGAAGACTTTAGGCCCAGTGGGTTCACTGAGCTTTCACGACTTGGTATGAGTAATTCGCCGTCTCAAGCAGAGATGCTGGAGGAGGTTTCGCGTTTGCGCCGCGAATATATGCCAGCCAGAATCCTTCTTAGCGCAACTGAATCACAGAGCGGTCCGCTCGCCGGCATGGTCGATTTCGCTAAAAATCACTTGGGTGGCGATCCAAATTCAAATCATTCTCTGTCTTCTCTCTGGGGCGAGGTTTTCGATAAGAGCAAGGGTTCCTTCGCTCTCGAGCAAGAAAGCCGGCGTGAAAATGTGGCAATCGAGCAACTGGCGAAGGACGCGCAATCGAACCAAACGGTTGATTTCGGCGGCACGTATAAGCAGTTGACCGGCACCGACTTTGTCGTGGGTCATGAGCAGACGGCTCACTTGCCGTTGCTCAAGCAATTGGCGCTTTATCAACGGTCGCAAGCGCGCATGGTCGATTCGCTCTCGGACGCTGGCAGCGCTCTGGCAGCGACTGTTGTGCAATACAAATTCAAGGGGTCCAAATTCTATCCGATTATGGCTGCGGCTCTCACCAAGCCTCTAGTTAAATCCGCTGAGCCTTTATACAGGCATCCAGTGCGAGACACCGCTACTGGTGCTGTGGATGGATTTTCGATGGTGGTGGCGGCAGGACTGGGAGCGAGGACCAATGAGGCGATCAACGCCTTGCCGGCCGCCAAATGGCGTACCGTCAATCAGGTTGGTCGAGCGGCTGCCGTTGAGGGGGTTGGTGGTAGCATATTTGGTGCTGTGACCGGCCCGATGCGCGAATACTTTGCGGCGAGAGACTCGAATACCACTCTGACTACGCATGATCTGGTCCATGCGGCATCTAGAGACGCGAAAACTGGCTTTCTCTTGGGATTGCCGTTTGGATTTTAATAGGGAAGTTTTTTGCGGAAATAACTTTGCTATAATAAAATTTTTTCGGAAAAATAACTTTAAAAACGAAGGGCGAAGAGAGGATGTTATTCCTCTCCAGCTCTCCGTGTATCCGTCTTCAAACGTTGGTTGAGACTAAACCGCTGCCCGAAACAAGCTGGTCAGAATTTGTGGTTTGGTCAAGCTCAGGTCGGGAGTGACGTCTTCGCGCGGACTGTTGTTGTACCAGAACGACTGCAGCCCGTAACCTCCGAGAATCTGGATATTTTGCACATCCTCGATTGGGTGATCGCCACTGGTCATTGTGTATTTTGCTGGCTCTTCGAGCACTGACAGAACCCATTGAAAACAGCTGAGATTGCGTTTGGTCACTCCGGTGGGCGTGGTTTGAACCCGGTCTTCAAGCGCGCTTGGCACGATCAGTCCTCGTTCCGAGTCATCTTCGAAAGCGTGCTTTCCGCCGCAGACGATCAAATCGAAATATGACCCAATGCCAATGGCGTTGAGCTTGTCCAGAGTGTGATTCCTCGAACCACCTGTGACCAGAGCCAGCTTCACTTGCGAGGCAGTGGCGAACTTTCGTGCCGCGATCAGCATCTCGAGGATTTCCGGTGCTAACTGGAGCGCCTCGTGATACAGCTTATTCGCCGCTTCGAATGTGATTTGCGAAAGAACGGCGATGTCCAAGTTTAGAGAAGATGCGGATTCGACGACAGCCGGCACCAAATCGAGACGATGAAAGAAGAAAATGGTTTTGAACTCCGCTTCCGCTTTTCTCAACCAGCTTTCGACTTCCTGTTTGTCTTTGCCGAGTGCCTGCACCAAAACCGTCACACCGGTCTTCCACCAGATATCGAAAGCCGAATCCGTATCTACCAGGTGTCGGTCTAAATCAAAGATGATGGCACGCATGTTGCTGATTTTGAAAGGCGCGCGTTCGGCGACTGTGGCTGCGGTTCGAGATTCGAGGACGAATTCAGACGAACCCCGATGGACGGAAACATTCGATGTGTCTGATGACATGACCTTATCCTTCTTTCTGAGTATTGGAGCACCGCAGCCTAGCTACAGCGTACGTGTTTCTCCCCCTGAACCGCAGGCTGACACTGGTGCGGCTAGCGATAGATCTGCCGGCGGGGAGAAAACTGGTGCGGTTTAGGCAGCGTTTGCTCAGGAGGAAAACTTGCCTTCGAGGCTGCAGTAGTCTTTGATTTCTTCGTCGAGAACAAACAGTGGCTGCCCGTGCTGGAGCACCAAAAGACCGTGCTCCAGCTCTTCTAAGACCAGGCAGCGATCGCCGGCATAAAATTCGTCGTGCCAGCTTCTTTCCACTGATTTTGGGATGAAGCCTTTTTTGACGACCAACATCTGAGCCATGCTATGCTCCCCGTCCCGAGTCTCCCCGTTTGAAGACCAGGACCTCATGTTGAAAAATTGGCAGACTGCCTGAACCAACCGGCAATCCTCTCATCGTTGACCTCCTGTGACTGTTATTTCGGTTACGGTTTCGGTTTTTCACCAGCCTAGTGCCGCCCACCCTGGATCAGTGTCAGTTTGGGTCGGGCGACCGGTTGCCCTGTTCGCATCTGCGAGCCGGTATCGCCGACGGCGCGACGGGCTTCGATGCGTGACTTAGGCTCTGATGTCGGCTGGTTGATGGTGCCGACCTGTTCGGCGGTGTTGGTTTGCAGCTCGGCGTTTTCGACGGAAATGGCTGTGAGAAGAGCACGGTCAGCTTCGTTATAGCGTGTCACGCAATCGAAATCGAACCAGGTTTGAGAGGTGATTTCGGGATCCTTGTCGACGCACCATCCGGAAGCGTACTTATAGGCGTGGTCCAGTTGAGCCTGCATGCCGGCGACAATGGCCGGAATGTCATGCCAACGTACGCCTTGACCGCAATCTGCCTGACCAGCAATCTGCAGTTCAGCAACGCGCGTCTCCAGTGCATCTTCGACCAGTCTGGCGTTGTCGATTGCAACAGCGAGCTTGAACAGCGCGTAATGATGAGGCATGGTCGGTGGATAGAACGAAAACTGCTCAATTGTCGAACGCAGTGCTTCCATGGCAGCCAAAGCGACCGAGCTCGCATCGTTCTCGCCCTCAGGCACTGAAGCTGCCGGCGATGCGATCGGCGTAGAATTTCGCGAAACGGTTCGCGATTCGAATCCCAAGGCAACGCGAATTGCGTTGATCAGGAAGTGGCCGGCAACAGCTGCCACCAACAAGAGCACATTGATGTTTGCTTGCCAATTTTCAGTCTTCTTGCTCATGATCTGGGACCTTTCAGAGTGGTAATGGTTGGTTGAGGGCGCTCGTCAAGCAGTGTCGCCAATTTCTGGGCAGTCGGGCGAAGTAATCACGTCGTTGAGTGTTGGCTGCGGTCAAAGTTGGCAGTGCCTATTTGGCAAAGTTGTGTAGCGCTTAGGTGTTGCAGCTTAGTTTGGGG
>CAJCHQ010000621.1 GCA_903970295.1 Bryobacterales bacterium | reverse complement strand
GCCGGAGAAAATGCCCAATATCAAGCCGTTAGCTGTGGTGCGAGCGGAATTGGTGCGGGTAGCGTGTGTCAGGAGCATGGGGGTTCTCACTTTCGGGTTCGGAGAGGACTGGCACCATCAGCGATGGCATCCAGGCTAGATCTCCCCGCAGCGCTCGGTGTGAACGAGAAACGCAGCGGAGAGAGGCAGAGAGTGAAGAGTTAAAGGCGGAAGTAGTTAGAAGTTTGGTTGAGAAGAAACGAGAGGAGTTATGAGCTATAAATACAACTAAAACTATTAAATTTCCTATGAAGCTGAAGTTTACGTAAAACTCCATAATCAGCAACATCGCCTGCCTGTGAGGTGTATGTGAAGGTGCGTAGATGGCGCCAGCGGTGCGAGACATAACATAACTCACGGCAGCTCGCGCGACGCTACAATAAGAGTTCGTCCTTTTGCCCAGGAGATGCTGGCGATGTACAGATGGAGTTTCCGGCTTGCGCAGAAAGTTCTGGCGGCTTTTCTGGTCACGACATTTTTGCCGGTTCTCGCTCAAATCAAGACAAGAGTGACAACACCCCAGGCCGATCAGGTCCGCTACCAGGCGTGGACAGACAGTAAAAGTCCGACAGCCCTGCGTGTTTTGTTTTTGGGCAATAGCTTTACTTATACGAGTCAAATACCGCTTATGTTCGCCGCTTTGATTTCAGCGGCAAAGCCGGATGCCCAGACGAAAATCGCTGAAGCCACTGCCCCTGGTGCATCCCTCGAAGACCTCTGGGGCGAAGGCACCGCTCTTAAATCTATCAAGGACAACGGACCCTTCGATTACGTGGTGATTCAGGAGTGGAGCGGTATTCGCACGAGCGATGATTTGCTTTCGTTCGGTCGCAAATTCGAACAAGAGATCCGAAAGAAGGGAGCAAAAACGATTCTCTTCCAAACATGGGCCGATCAAAACTCTGCCGATGAGCAGGACAAGATCACAGCCGCTTATGATGAGGCTTCGCATTCACTAAATGCTCCTGTGGCACCAGTGGGTGAAGCCTTTCGTGAAGCCCAAAAACGAGTCACGTCACTCTCGCTATTTACGGCAGATGGTCATCATCCCGGGCCCGCCGGAGCCTATCTAGCTGCCTGTGTTTTCTACGGCCGAATCATTGGCAAATCGCCAGAAGGCTTGCCGTGCAAACTGCACCTGATCGATCCAAGCACTGGTGCGGCGTCGACTTTTATCGATTTGCCGGAAGCGATCGCGAGAGAACTGCAGCGAGCCGCATGGACGGCGGTATCTGCGAGCCATTGATGACGCCAGCGTCATCAACAATGTTGCCTTGTCACCAAAATTGCGTTCAATCTAATTAAAAGAGGAGCACTTCCACGGCACCTACGAAGGCTTTGGCCGAGCCCAGCATCTGAGTACGCCTGATCATCGACATGGCTCCATCGGTATCGAATTTGGACATGAAGGCTGAAACTTTATTCCTCATCGCCAGCATTTTTCTCAGGCAGTAGCATTTGCATTTTTTGACTGTGCGATTAGGCACAGCCCGGGCTACGACGGACAAAATCGTCATCGCCAGGACTGGATAAAAAATGGTTGAGCCGAAAATCATTCGGGCCTCGTCAGACCAGACGATTCTGAGCAGAGTTTGCGATAGGAAGTGAATTGTTTCTGCTGCCAGGAGAGTGCTTTTGTGCATTGCATCTGCCTGAGTAGCAGCGAGGCGGGATGCAGTGTCGAATATATAGTTCATGGCTTTCATCTCTTCTGTGTGTTGGTGCGGAAACGGGGTGGGATAGCGGGGCGCTGGCTAGACCGCGAAGTTGACTGGTCTACTAATTCTGCGGGAATTTGATGTGCGCCCGTTTCACATGCTTCAACGGCTATGCCGCTGGGGCGACCTCGTCTTTGATGTATACATATTAGACCGGTCGTCTACAACTGTCAACCCCTTCCCTCCAAGTTTTTTCGAAAGGCAATGAAGCTTTAACTGGCTGGAATTTCAGGACTTTTCACCGCTTCAGCGATGGGCAAGGTAAAACTGAAAGTGCTTCCAGAGGCGATTTTGCTTTCCGCCCATATGCGGCCCCCCTGCAATTGCACCAGAGCCCTGCATATCGCCAGGCCTAAGCCAGACCCTGTCTTGTCTGCTGCGCTTGAGTCGCCTTGCTGAAAGCGGTCGAAGATGAGCTCTAATTGGTCGGCTGAGATGCCCTCCCCCTGATCGTGAACGTCGACTTGTACAAATGATTTTTGCACTGTCGCAGAGACTGACACGGTCGAATCCCTGGGAGAGAATTTGATCGCATTCGAAATCAAATTGAAGAGCACCCGATCTAACTTCTCCTCATCAGCGATAGCAATCGCTTCGGTTTTTTGAAAGTCCATTTTCACGCCCGCTTGCTCAGCGGTACTAGAAAGCGTTTGCTCAACCGCAGCAAAACATTCTTCTAGTGAAACATTGCTCGATTCAGCAGTCATCATGCCGGATTGAATTTTTTCGATGTCCAACAGATCGTTGACGAGTGCAAGCATGCGATTCAAATTTCGCCTGGCCGCAAAAAGATATTCATTGCCTTTGGTATCAAGCTCACCATGCTTGCCTCCTTCCAGAAACTCGCAGATGTGATACACCGTAGTCAGAGGAGTGCGCAAATCGTGCGTGATCATCGCGGTCACTTCCTGTTTCAGTCGCTCGGCTTGTTTGTAAGCACTCATGTCGTGAATGACGAAGAAAGTATTTTTCTCCTGGTCTGACCAATACGCAGACATAACCACATCGAGCAAACTTTTGTCCTTTTTCTGCAGGCGCAATGCCAGAGGTTTATCGTTGGTCTGTTTCTTCAATCCTGAGAGATAATCGAGCGTCAGCGTCGCATCTTCTTTCGCGATCGTATCGATTAAATATTTGCCGATTATGTCTTCGGGCGGGATATCTAGCAGCCTCATGCTGGCAGGGTTGATCACTGGCGTTATCGAGGCACGTCCGCTGGGCATGCTGCATCCCTTCGTACTGGGCTGTTTCACGCTGGCACTGATCAGCGGCG
>CAJCHQ010000620.1 GCA_903970295.1 Bryobacterales bacterium | reverse complement strand
AGACGATGACGAATGGTTACAATCAGATCAGGCACATGCGCGTTTGCGCAGCTCAGAAATTGGAATTGGCGAGAATATAGTAGTCAACACGCAAAACTCAACTGATGCCAATATTGGAACGACCATCGCAGATCGTTATCGGGTCGAGAAGCTAATCGGCGAAGGAGGTATGGCCTCCGTTTATGAAGCCACCCATATCGTTCTCAAAAAACGGTTGGCAATTAAAATATTGCACCGAAATATCGGTAACAGCAACGAGGCGATTATTCGATTTCAACAAGAGGCGAGTGGACTTTCTCATCTCGAGCACCCGAATCTTGTTTCGATTCTAGATTTTGGTTTGGACGAAGCCGGGCATCCCTATTGCGTAATGGATATGGTCGATGGCAAGCCATTATCCGAATTGATCGAAGCGCGAGAGTTGCCGAATTTCGATTGGCTATCAAGAATTTTTAGCCAGGTCAGTGACGCGTTGGCTTATGCGCACAGACAAAATGTAATTCATCGCGATATCAAGCCGAGCAACATTATTTGTCTAAAGGCAGACGGAAAATGGACGGCTAAATTAATTGACTTTGGCATAGCAAAGTTCGGTGAGTTTCAGAGTCAAGAGCTGACCAGGACCGGAGCAATCTTTGGCAGTCCCTTCTACATGAGCCCGGAGCAAAGCGTTGGCGCAAAACTAGATCAGCGCTCCGATATCTACTCTCTCGGTTGCACCATGTACGAGGCCTTAACGGGAAGACCTCCCTTTGTCGGAAAGTCTGCTCTGCAAACTTTGTCGATGCATGCATCGGACGATCCGTTGCCACCACATGTAGTGAATAAAGCGGTTCCACCTGGATTCGAAAAAATAATTCTTAAGTGCATAGAAAAAGAACCAGAGAATCGTTATCAATCGGCCCACGACCTGCAAAATTCGCTCGACAAAGTCGACCTTAGAACTGGTAGGCGTTTGATCATTGACCGCATTGCGATCGGCTTTCTTTTCCTCGGTATTGTCATGGCTCTGATGTGGTTCGGGGTAAGAGTTTTGCGTGAACACGAGCGCGCAGATTCGCTGGATGAGAAGCAGATCCTTAAAGTCGAAGATGCTGATTACCTTCGACACCGTATCGAGAACGACAGCAAAAATCCCGCATTGAATAAGCGAATGCTTGCCGCTCTTTACTATAGATTGATTATTCTGGACGCCGACAATAGAGAAGCTCCGACTGAAGAAGATTGCACTAAAGGTTATCACGAGCTGATCAGCCCGACAATTAAGAACGTTTCTCTCTATACCTTCCAGATTGCCGCCTATCTCAGCTACCTCGAATCCATAAGTAAGAAATACTCGCTAGCGTCGGAACGCGCCCGCGTAGCGCTGGACATATATGAAAAGGCGGTTGCCGACGGACAGGATCTCGCTTCTCTGCTCCCGCAAGCTACAAACTGCTCCAACATAATCGTCACCAATGAGTTTTGGACGCCACCTGTCGATAAGAAGCGCGTCAGTGAGCAAATCTCAAGATCAATCAAAATCTGCAAAACCATGGAAAAACAATCAGGCGATAGGGATAAGTCTGATACAGCTGCCGTCTACATAGATATGGCGCGAAGATGCGAAGTCAGTGACGACCTTGAAGACTCCGCAACCTGCTATCGCCAGGCCGCCTATCTATACGGAATCGCTTCTAACGAAAAACGGCAGAAACAGTCCCTGCTGCAATGTGAAAAGGTTAAAGCGAAAATTACAGAAAGCCAGAAAGCTCGCACAGCGTTTCCCTCTGCCCCGCCTAAGCCATGACCACCATCAATGAGGCATGGAATCGTGTCTTCGCAGAAACTGACGTTCTAGCGCAAATCCAGACTACCGGCTTCGCTTACGTAGCTGCCGACTCACTTAAGCGCATCGGCATGCAAGAACCGCGCCTCATGGCAAAGCTCGATACGCTCGCCGATCGGCCGGACTGCTTCAAACAAAATTCAGTCAACATACTGCCCGTGCGCAACGGGCAATATGTGCTGTTCTCGGATCCTGGCAACAAGTCATTCTTCTCATTCGCCAATGCTCTGGACGAGGTGGCGATCGAAGAATACAACTCCAGTTTCGACTTCGGCTCTCTCGACAGCTTCCCGGTTAGTCGCTTGTTCAACGAGTCGCAAGCCATCGATTACGCTTTCCTGTCATCGCTTCTCAATCATGCCCTCGGCTGCGGCACACTGCACTTGAGCATCCGGGGACGATTATTTTCTGGTACGTTCGGGCTGACATTGCCTGGTTCGGTGCAGAATATCGATGTGACGAGCGTGCAAATGGAAATCGACGCCGGCTACGAAACGACCGATTCGATCGTCTTGATCGAAGCGAAGATTGGAAAACGCGAGGATTTTAATGTTCGACAGCTGGTCTATCCATTTTTGCAGTGGTCACAAAAATCTAGAAAACGAATACGTCCAGTTCTCTTGATGTATTCGAACAGCAAATATTACATTGCGGAATTTCTAATCGGTCGGCACTTTGGCGAGATCGATCTGAGCTTTGTCAGGGCATTCACGGTCAACGAGAGCAAAATCGCCAGCATAAAACTGACTGAGCTGCGCCAGACCACGCAGGTAGAGGCGGATCC
>CAJCHQ010000619.1 GCA_903970295.1 Bryobacterales bacterium | reverse complement strand
CCTCCCAGATTCGCCGAGAATCCATATTCTCGATAATCCATAGAGCTACGATTTTGACTAGAAAGATCGAGATGATGGGACATCATTTGGTGCGCGCTAGCGTCTTGATTGCGTTTGTCGCGGTGCTAGGATGCGCGCGGGCCGAAACGATCAGCGAGGGAGCTACTGACCGCTCGGATGTCGGTCGATTAGATCCGAACGCACTGATTCGACTCGGTAAGCAATTTGCATCCAGCTCGCCGCCGGACCTTAATCGTGCTGCAGCTTTGTTCCGGCAAGCCGCCGACCTGGGTAATGCTAAGGGAGCGTTCTTGTTAGGTCAGAGCTATGCTGACGGCGCGGGAGTACCAAAAGATGCCGCTCAAGCAGTATTTTGGTATCGGAAGGCTGCGGATCAAGGGAACATCGTTGCGCGCAATAGTCTCATGAATATGTTCTATTCTGGCAAAGTAGAACCTGTCGAAATTTCTGACGCCGGTCCATGGTGGCGAGGTTTGGTCCGACAGGCGGAAGAAGAAAGGCAAGCATACTGGCGGACGTTCGAAGTTGCAGACAAGGGCGATCTCGATGCCATGATCCAACTTGGATTTGATTATCTGACGGGTGAAGGAATAGCTAGAAATTATATTTTCGCCCAAGCTGAATTCAGGCAGGCGGCGCAACACCGTCGGATCGACGCGCAATGTCTTTTCGATATCGTCTCAGGCAAAGACGATCAGCCGGGGCAGACTGTTCAGCAGTGCCTGGACGCAGCTACCCAAGGCTCCGCCGTCTCCCAACTCGCCGTCTCGTATATGTACCGCAATGGAAGGTTTGGAGTTCATTGGAACCTGCAGCAAATGGTTTACTGGGAAAGTAAAGCTGCCGAACAAGGAATGGTTGAGGCGGAGTATTCGTTGGCTGGAGATTACAATAGCGGCTATGGCATCACTAAGAATCAGAAACAGGCTGATGCCTGGTATCAAAAAGCCGCTAACCAGGGCAGTTTTGCAGCGATGGGAATGCTTTCCCTTCAGGCATGGGAGGCTCACAATCCGCTATTTGCGCAGTTTAAATTCGAAGATCCGCTTGGCGATCCAGAACTCGTAAAAAGATATCAAGAGTTATGGACTGAGCACAGAGGTGGTTTTATAGCGCGAGGTTTGATGTTAAATTTGTTTGCGCCGTCCACACCGCGTAGGTGGGGACTACTCTAATCCTCCCACCGCTTTGGGACGCGGGTCGCAAGCTGTCGAGCGCATGCGCCTTGACCTGCAATGAAGCGGACCTTCGACACAAATACCCGATGAAAGAAATCTGCTTACCCATTTTTTGGCAATAGCAACTTCATGAGTCGATGCAGCCGACGAGTGTATGAGATCATTGAAAGATCTGATCTCACTACGTCGACGATTTTTTATCTTTGAGGGATTTGTGCCCGACCGGTACTCATAAATCGGCGACAATCGGACATTCTGGAAAGCCATTCTTTCAACTGCGCTGATGTCCTGTTCACTGCGTGCTTGAAGTGCAGCCAGATTCACGCCACGCTTGTCCACGGTCACTATTTCGGGCTCGCTGTTCTATTCACCTTCTCGACGTAACAGCGAGCGACTTGACCGCGCTAACGCGACAAAGCCTTCCAGCCCTTCAAGGACGTAGGGCCCGAGATACATCGAACCAGTTCGCCGCATCATGACCATAACAAGAAATCTGGCGCTCATTCTGGCATGTGTGTTTGCCTTTTCTCAACACAGCCACGCGCAATGTGTCGACCTGGTTGCCACTCTTGACGACGGTCAGTTGATGCAGTCGCGGATCGCGCTGGTCGACCGTGCCACGCCTACCGAGCAGATCCGCATCCTCACCTACATCTTCGAAATCGATGAGACCGGCGGCCTGCTGTTGCGTCATCTGGTCGACGCCGCGCGCCGAGGCGTGCCGGTCAAGTTGCTGATCGACGGCATCGGCCCCGAGCCGCACTTCCCGTTCGAAGACGAGTTCATCGTCGCTCTGCACGAGGTGGCTCCCGGCATCGAACTCCGAATCTTCCATCCGCGATCAGATCTCGTCGAGATTTCGCATCGCATGCACGACAAGCTGTTCCTGGTTGGCGACACGGCCGTGATCGGCAGTACCTCGATCTGGGATGCGAGCTTCCGCAACTGGCTCAGCGAGCGCGATCTGATGGTGTCGGG